>JADFVG010000045.1 GCA_015222405.1 Chloroflexota bacterium | reverse complement strand
GGAGTATCTCAAACATCTGCCTTGTACCTAACTTGCACAATGTGCACTGGCCGCAAGACTCGTTCTGGGCAAAATCGAGAAAATAGCGAGCCATATTCACCATGCACGTACTCTCATCCATCACCAGCATCCCCCCGGAACCCATGATGGATCCCACTTTGGCCAGGGATTCGTAGTCCACAGGGAGATCCAGAAGACTCTCAGGTATGCAACCCCCAGAGGGACCACCGGTTTGCACGGCCTTAAATTTCCTGTCTCCTCTGATCCCGCCACCAATATCAAATATGATCTCTCGCAAGGTCGTTCCCATGGGAACTTCCACGAGGCCGGTGTTTTTCACATTTCCGGATAGGGCAAAGACCTTTGTCCCCTTACTTTTTTCAGTGCCTATGCCGCTGAACCAGGCTGCACCCTGAAGTATAATAGCCGGCACACAGGCAAAGGTTTCCACATTGTTCAGCACAGTCGGCATGCCCCAGAGCCCGACAATGCTGGTGTTGGGTCTCGGGAGTGGTTTTGGAAAACCGCGCTTGCCTTCAATCGACATAACCAGGGCGGTTGATTCCCCGCAGACAAAGGCACCTGCACCCTTTACAATTTCGACCTGAAAATCGAAGGCGCTTCCTATAATATTTCGGCCCAGGAGCCCCAGGTCAGTTGCCTGGGCAATGGCTGTGGATAGGTGCCGAACAGCAAGGGGATATTCTGCCCGCACATATATGATCCCCTTGCGGGCCCCTACTGCATAGCCTGCAATGATCATCCCTTCGAGCACACTGTGGGGATCGCCTTCCATCACACTACGGTCCATGAAGGCCCCTGGATCCCCTTCGTCACCATTGCAAATGATATATTTTTCCTCACCTGCTGCATTGCGCGACGACCCCCACTTGAGCCCGGTGGGAAAGCCCGCGCCGCCCCGGCCGCGGAGGCCCGATTCCTTTATGCAGTCAATTACTTCCTCGGGGCGCCATTGGGCCAGCACTGTAGCTGCGGCGCGGTAGCCATCCACCTTGATATAGTCACCTATGTTGGCGGGATCTATTTTGCCGCAATTCTTCAGCACTACCTTGACCTGTTTCTCATAAAAGGGAACTTCCTTCACATGAGTGTGCCTTTTGCCTGTTTGAGGATCTTCATAAAGGAGTCTCTGAACAATTTCGTTATTGAAAAGGGTCTTTTCAACGATCTCGGGGACGTCCTCTGCGGTCACACTGTGATAGAAGATATCTTGAGGTCTTATGGTGACAACGGGGCCCTTTTCGCAAAAGCCCTGGCATCCTGTCCTTTTTACAATTATATTCTTTTCCTCTTCCTGAGCCTTGATCTCTGTCAGGAACGCCTCGTAGATCTCCTGGCTCCCTGAAACTCCGCAGCCCGGTACGCCGCAGATAGTTACGTAGGTTGCATCAGGACCTTCTTGAGCGATCATGGATTTTTTGAAACGCTCCAGGTCTTCGAAGCTCTTTATTCGTCTCAAAGCAATTTTTGCGTCAGCGGCTGTCATCGATTTTTTTTTGGCGTGCAGTTCTACGTTCTGGGCACGATGATTATTGTGGGAGCGGCTTTCCCTGGCCCAGACCTGGATGATTAAAATCGGATAAGCCCGTTGGATACTGTCGCGCCCCTGGCCCAGACCGGGATGTTGAAAGACTGCGGTCCCTCTTTTCTTGTCGCGCCAGGGCGGGCAGGGCGGGCTAGCCGCGACGATCGCGGCAAGAATGCCGCTCCCACAGGCAAGAAAGCCGCTGCCATAGATATGTCGAAGTAGCCGAAACCATGATCAAGGCAACCCGCCTTCCGAGCCTTTCTCCTTGTTTTTGGCCAGAAGCTCGTTCATTTTCAAAGGCGTCATTTTGGCATGGACATCATCGTCTATCATGACAACCGGGGCCATGGCACATGAGCCGACGCATGCCACCCGCTCAAGACTATACTTGTAATCTTCAGTGGTCTGGCCGGTCTTGATGCCCAGACGATGTTGAGCCGTTTCCAAAATGTCCCGGGCACCACGCACATAGCAGGCGGTCCCTTGACAAACCCGTACAAGATGATCTCCGCGGCGTGTCAGATAGAAATGAGCATAGAAGGTGGCGACGCTGAAGACCTCACTTGCTGGAAGCCTGAGAAAGTCGGCAATCTCCGCCAGGGCCTCCTCCGGTAAATAGCCGAACTCCTCCTGAACCCTCTGGAGAATGGAGATTAGTCCGCCTTTTTTCCCCTCAAAAACGGAAAGGATCTTTTTCAACCGTGGCTCGGGCATGGCAGCCTCTTACCGTTTTCCCTGAAGAAGCTCCTCAGCCAGACGCACATCAGCAGGGCTTCCGATAAAGACCGGCACCCTCTGGTGAAGGTGCCGGGGCTCGACATCGAGGACCCTTTCAAACCCTGTGCTTGCAG
>JADFVG010000044.1 GCA_015222405.1 Chloroflexota bacterium | reverse complement strand
TGCCGTGCATCCCCAGCATGCCGAAGCTAAGAACATGGGATTGCGGGAAGGAGCCCAATCCGAGCAGGGTATTGACCACCGGTATCTGCCCCTTCTCCGCCAACTCCTTGAGCTGGGGGCAAGCCCCGGAGATGATCACACCCCTGCCGGCGATGATCACAGGACGTTTTGCCTCGTTGATCAGCTTTGCCGCCTTCTTCACCTGGGCGGGGTGACCCTGGAGGGTTGGCCTGTGTCCTCTCAGGTTCACCTTATCCGGATAGTGAAACTCGGCCTCTTCAATAAAGACATCGCGGGGAACATCGATAAGAACGGGCCCCGGTCTGCCCTCTCTGGCGATGTGGAACGCCTCCTTGACCACGATGGCCATGTCCTCGGCTCGCATCACCAGGTAGTTATGCTTGGTAATGGGCAGGGTAATGCCGGTAATGTCTATCTCCTGGAAGGCATCCTTGCCAATAAAAGGCCTTGCGACCTGCCCCGTTATCGCCACCATAGGGGCAGAGTCGAGATAAGCGGCAGCGATTCCGGTGACCAAATTGGTGGCTCCAGGACCTGAGGTGGCAACACATACCCCTACCCTGCCTGAGGCCCGAGCATACCCATCGGCAGCGTGGGCCGCCCCTTGCTCGTGGCGAACCAGGATATGGCGTAGCTGGGGATACTCAGGCAAGGCATCATAGAAGGGCAATAATGCCCCGCCAGGGATGCCGAACATGGTATCGACCCCCTCTTCGATCAGGCTCTGGCACAAAATCCGCGCTCCGCTTATCTTCATGTTACCCCCTATCTCTGAAACACTGCTCCCATGCTTGCTGAGGTTACTTTTTCGGCGTAACGAGAAAGATAGCCTGTCTTTATCCTCGGTTCAAATTCAGGGAGCTGGGAAAGCCGCCTTGCTATCTCCTCCTTGCTTAGCTCAACATCGATCTTGTGGTTGGGAATGTCTATCACTATCATATCGCCATCCCTGAGGGCAGCAATAGGCCCTCCTGAGGCCGCCTCAGGGGAGATGTGCCCGATAGCAGCCCCCTTGGTTGCCCCCGAAAAGCGGCCATCGGTAATGAGAGCCACCTTATCACCGAGCCCCATTCCGCTAAGAAGCGAAGTCGGGCCCAGCATCTCTCTCATCCCCGGCCCCCCCTTTGGTCCCTCATAGCGGATGACCACCACTTGTCCCGGCTCTATAGAACTGCCAAGGATGGCCTGGGTAGCCTCCTCTTCTGATTCGAATACCCGCGCCGCCCCGCGATGGGTGAGCATCTCGGGGGCTACAGCGGCACTTTTAACTACCGCCCCCTCAGGAGCCAGGCTGCCGAAGAGAACCGTGAGCCCCCCTGTTGGGGAATGCGGCTGGGAGAAGGGGCGGATGATCTCCCTGTCCTTCACCTTTGCCGCTTTAAGCTCCTCTTTGAGGGTCTTTCCCGAGGCCATTTTCACCTCAAGATTGAGGAGACTCTCTACCTCCTTCATCACTGCCGGTATGCCGCCAGCGAGGTCGAGGTCTTCGATGTGGGGCTCTCCCGCGGGGCTGATCTTGGCCAGATGAGGAGTGCCCTCGCTTATCTCGTTGACCAGTGAGAGGGGAAAGTTGATCCCCGCCTCCTGCGCAATTGCCATCAGGTGCAGAACCGAGTTGGTGCTCCCCCCTAATGCCATGTCCACGACAAAGGCGTTTTGGATCGAATCCTTGGTTATGATGTCGCCAGGGCAAATGCCCTCAGCCAGCAACTCCATAACTCGTGCCCCCACCTCCCTCGCCAGGGCCAGCCGCCGGGCATCGACGGCAGGGATGGTGCCATTCCCTGGGAGCGCCATCCCCAGAGCCTCAGTGAGGCAGTTCATGGTATTGGCAGTAAACATCCCGGAGCAGCTACCGCAGCCGGGACAGGCGATCCTTTCCAACTCCTCAAGCTCCTCCTCGCTCATCTCGCCAGTGGCGACCTTGCCCACAGCCATGAATACGGTGTTGACGTCCACAGCGCTCAGCTCCCCTCGGCTCCACAACCTCCCTGCTAGCATTGGACCGCCGCTGACGAAGATGGAGGGGATATTGAGCCTCACCGCAGCCATGAGCATTCCGGGCACGATCTTGTCGCAGTTAGGGATGAAAACCAGGGCATCGAAGGCGTGGGCCTGAGCCAAAATCTCCGCCGAGTCGGCGATAAGTTCACGGCTGGGGAGGCTGTACTTCATGCCCGGGTGCCCCATGGCGATCCCATCACAAACCCCGATAGTGTTCATCTCAAAAGGAGTTCCCCCCTTGCTTCGCACCCCACCCTTTACCGCCTCAGCGATAGTCCTGAGGTTCACGTGTCCCGGAATCACCTCGCTAAAGCTGTTTACAATGCCAATAAAGGGCTGGGCGAGATCCCTATCGCTGTAACCTGAAGCGCGAAGCAAGGCACGATGGGGGGCGCGCTCCACACCCCGCTTAACAATGTCACTTCTCAATTTGCCCCCTCGGAGGATTAGCTTTAAAAAATCCGCCCCTTTGGGACGGTTTTGCTCCAATTTAAAGCCGTTCCCACTTCGTTCTGACAAACTATCACAGCCTTCGGCAACTGTCAAGGAGCTTTGGCCACGCCAACAAGCTGGGCAATGTCCGTTATTCCTTCCCTTTCCATGAAGCGCTCAATGCCCTCCAAAACCTCAAGCGGGGCATTGGGGTCGACCAGGTTTGCCGTGCCTATCTGAACTGCTGTCGCTCCGGCCATGATGAACTCTAAGGCGTCATCGCCACAGCTAATGCCGCCACAGCCGATTATGGGTACATCCACCGCCTGAGAAACCTGATACACCATATAAAGGGCAATGGGCTTGATCGCAGGCCCTGACAGCCCCCCGCTAACGCCCCCGAGGAAGGGCTTCCTCTGCGTTATGTCAATAGCCATCCCGACCACGGTGTTGATCAGGGATAGGGCATCGACCCCCGCCTCAGCCACAGCCCGGGCAATGGTAGCGATGTCGGTCACATTGGGGGTCAGCTTGACGATAACAGGGAGAGTGGTTTGCGCTTTCACCGCCCTGGTGACCTCAGCCGCTGCCTCCGGGCTTTGGCCAAACTCCATCCCCCCTTGGGCCACATTAGGGCAGCTTATGTTGACCTCAATGCCGCTCACCCCCCTGACCCCCTCAAGCCTGCGCGCAAGCTGAGCATAGTCCTCGGCGCTTTCCCCAGCGATGTTGACGATTACCGGGATACTCCAGGTAGCCCAGACGGGGGTTTTCTCCTTAATTAGGGCCTCGATTCCGATATTCTGAAGCCCCACTGAATTGAGAAGGCCGGAGGCAGTCTCAGCAAGGCGGGGCTGGGGGTTCCCAGAGCGGGGAGCAAGAGTGGTCCCTTTGCAGATGAGGGCCCCCAGCCGCTCGATGTTGACCATCTTGGCATACTCGATGCCATATTCAACCGTCCCCGATGCGGTCATCACCGGGTTACGGAGAGATAGGCCTTTCTCGTTATGGGGGGCAAGCTCAACGGAGAGTTTCAGCTCGAAACCTCCTTGCCAGTTTATGTAATGATACTCCTTCCCCACCACGGCTTCAACCCACCACCCCCCGAGCGCCGCCACGCTGTGGTCGCCTTTGACACTGTGGATATAAGTTGGATCTTCGAGGCAAACAACTACCAGAAACCCGGATACGATGACACCATCACCGGAATCATGGTCGTTTAGTAGATCGAGGACTAAGACCCGACGCTATAGTGTGGCTATACTATACCCAACACGGCTCCAATGACCCAAAAGAGGATTATCCAGACGACGAAGCCTGCGATACAGGTGGCAATAGCCCGCCCGGTGGTGAAGTCCAAGGCTTGTCTCACAGCAATGACCATGGCCGCCAGCATCCAAACCCATATCACCAGCCTTATCAGCCAACCGATGGAGGGGATGAAACCCAGGATTCCCAGCGCCCCTGGCGATGCGGAAAAGCCAACGGTCCGAAGTACCTCAAAATAGTCTGACTCGGTCTCCGGTCCCCGGAAGAATCTAGTGCCAATATGGTATACGAGCAGAGACCAGATGAACCACCCCACGATGCCCATGAGAATCCCCCAGAGCAAAGCCTGGAGGAAGGTCATCGCGCTATGCTCCCACAGAATAAAAAAAGCGGAGCCCAGCCCTATGGACAGGCCGGCGATGACTACTACCACAAGGGCCTGGGGCAGAGCAGTAGTGTCGGCCTCCACCTCCTCATAAAGATCAACATCCAGTCTGGCGGCTCTGATCATTCTATCAACAAGCGATCTTGACCCTCTCATGTCACCCCCCCTCCCCTTGGATTTAGTAATTGGCGGAAGATAGCACATTCGCCCTGGCAAGTCAAGCCCATAAACAGGCGCGCCTCCCACAGGAGGCGCTTGATGTCAGGGTCCTTGCCTGGTCCAATTGTCTTGAGCTTCAGGACGCTATTCTACGTCACCATTGCACGAACATCGGCATGATCACATGCACATAGTTCTCCACGCCCAGGGGGCGAATCACCCCCGGACTGGAGGGGCTGGTAACCTCCAGGGCTACCTTCTCCCCACGTAGAACAGCTAAAACATCGGAGAGATACTTGCTATTGAAGGCGATCTTTGCCGTCTCCCCCTCGACAGTGGCATCGATCTCACCCACATTGTCCCCTACCTCCTCTGCCCGAGCGGAGAGCATCATCTTGCCCGGGGTCAACTCCTCGCCGGGGA
>JADFVG010000043.1 GCA_015222405.1 Chloroflexota bacterium | reverse complement strand
CGGCTGCCACTAGCGATCCTGGCAGCAACGTGGGCTATTATGGCAGCTCAGCCTATCGGCAGAGTGGTGCAAAAGCATGTCACAACCTCGGCAGATCTCTCCAATGTTGCCATTAAGCGCATCACGCGACGAGGCACAGACGCTAGAATTCTTCACAGAATAGAAACCACCCGAGGACTGGAGACAGGATAGTGCATATTGTTTCACCAACCTTTCTGTTCCGTTTGTCAACACCTCGATCCTAACCGCCAGCTCGCAATTCGAACAACAGCCTCCAAGGCTTGACGGCGTGATACGCGATGATATAGAATAGGTAGCTGAGCACGGAACATAACAGAGAAAAGGCCAGTAGAGATATTTCGGTCCCTATGACTTACGCCCCCCGGTCAAAGACAGGAACGCCTCAGCTCTATGCGTGTGGCGCTTCAATGTATTCCGGAGGGCTTATTTTTGGTAGAGAGGAGTAACTTAGATGATCGCATGGTCTAGAGGATTAGGAAAGAGGGAACTAATTTTCGACTTCAACAAGTGCAATGTGATACGGGAGGGAGATAAGCTTTATCTCAAGGGAAAACTTCATCCCACCCTTTGGGACTGCAGAGTAACATTTGTTAAGGAGGACTTTCCTGGTCTCTTAGCCTTCCTGCTTTCATTCGCTGTGCTAAGTCATTTTGCAAGGAACATACTGGGCATCTTAAAATTTGTCCCAGATAAGTTTATTTTCAGACGGATGGGGATGAAGCCAACCGAAAAAAAGCCAGGCGAAAAAGGCTCTGGCTCGTGAGCAACGACCCTCAATTTTATAGGAAGGTGATAAGCAAATGAGAATGTGGTCATCAGGACTGGGAAGCGAGGAGACAGCGTTAGTACTCGACTTCACCAAGGCCGATTTTAAACGGGAGGGAGATAAGGTTTTTATCACCGGCGTGACATTAGAACCAGTTGCTTGGGAGTTTAAATTGACAATAACAAAAGAGGACGTGCCAGGGCTTTTACACGTTATGTCATCATTCCCCACACTCTGTTGGGTTGCAAGGAGTATAACTGGCGCCTTTGTATTTGTTCGTGATAAGTTTATTCTGAGACGAATGGGGAGGAAGGCGGGCGAAAGCCCAGTCTCAGAACAGTGACCCAGGGTTCATGGCTTGGTTGTGATGAGAAGCATAATCCGTTTCTCGCTCCTCTTTCTAACGCAATCTTCCTTCATCTTGACACTAGGTGCGGAGTGTGTTAAAAGTAATTAGCTTTTTTTCTTCACGTTAGAAAGGCCGCTAGCGGCATGATAAAAACACGCTCGTAATATCAAAGCATAGAGGTAGGAGGGAAAATGTACGGTTATGCAGGTACAATGCTAACAATCAATCTCACCGATGGGAAGGTGATAAAGGAACCCCTGAGAGATGACCTGGTCCGAGATTGGATTGGAGGCGAGGGTTTTGGTGCCAGGTTGCTATGGGAAAAATTGAAGCCAAGAACTGACCCTCTATCCCCTGAAAATGTATTGATATTTACCACCACCGCTTTCAGTGGCTCGGTATTCCCCCCAGGGTCGCGGACCATCCTAAACTATAAGTCGCCCCTTACTGGATTCTACGGAGAAAATGGTATGGGGGGGAGCTTTGCCCCTTATCTTAGGTTTGCCGGTTATGATTTGTTGATTGTTGAAGGGAAAGCCAAGAAGCCGGTGTACATCTTTATCGATGGCGATGAAGTAGAGATAAAGGATGCAACCCATCTGTGGGGAAAGCTGGGGTCGGAGACAGACGAATTATTGAGAGAGGAGATTGGCGATACCAATATTCAAATCATTCGTATTGGCCCTGCGGGGGAAACGTTGAACCGTTTGGCATGCATGACCTCGGATTATAATCGGGCTTTTGGCAAGGGAGGTAACGGAGCGGTAGCGGGGTCAAAAAACCTCAAAGCGATTGTCGTCCGTGGCAGAGGTAGCATCCCCGCTTATGACACGGCGGGACTGAAGGAGGTTAGCGCTAGGGTTTATAAAAAATGCAGAGAAGCATATGGTGAGATGGCTAAAACCCACATCCATTTCCTCAACCAGGCCTATGTCTTTACTATGGGCATCCCAATCCGCCACTTTCAGCGGGGCAACTGGGATAAAATGGATAGGCTATTCGCCGAACCGATAATGGAACAGCTATTTACCGGTGAAGATGCCTATTGCTGGGGTTGCCCTACAAAAACCGGCAAGGTCCTATCACCAAAGAAAGGCCCTTATAAAGGGCACAAAGTTGATGCTAAGGTCGAGGCAGATTGGTCCTGGGGCTACAATATGATGATCGATGACCTGGATGTGCTCTGTGAGATTTTCTACCAATGTGCTCAAAACGGGGTTGACATCAACGGCAGCGCTGAATGGGCAGGATGGCTTGCTGAGTGCCAGGAGCGTGGCATTATAACCCCTGAGGATGTCGGAGGACTAGAAGTAAAATTTGGTGATGGCGAGTCCTGCCTCCGGCTGCTAAGAGCGATTTTTGCCCGAGAAGGATTTGGGGACGTGCTGGCTGAAGGGCCAAAGATAGCGGCGGAAAAACTGGGCAAGGGCACGGAAAAATACGTCATGCACTCCAAAGGCTCACCACTGGAAGCTGAGGAGTTCAGGGCAGATAAGGCGCTTTTGCTCGGCACTGCTACTCAGGAGAGAGGCGGCAGCGTGAATAGAACCTGGACTTTCACCGTCACTCATGGCGGTGTGCTTCACTCAGATGTCACCGGGCTTACAGAAAAGCCCGACCCGTCGGCGGAGAAGGGTATAGCAAAATGGCTTAAGCCTTATAGGGAAGTGCTTCCAGGAATTTTGAACACCATGGGAGGATGCCTTATTCTCTGGTGGCCTGACGCATTCGCTACTGCTGACGTGTTAGAGGGGTATAAGTATTTGACTGGGCGCGAGGTGAGCATGCAGGAAGGTCTGAAGGTCGGTGAAAAAATCCTAAATTTGGCGAGGGCATTTAATGCTAGAGAAGGGTATGATAGGGAAAAAGATGATACCATGCCAGAAAGATTTCTCACCGAACCAGTAAGTGGCGGAATACAGGATGGCGCCCGAGTAGAGAGCCTTGATGCCATGATAGACGAGTTTTACAGTGAGTGTGGATTTGACCTGAAAACCGGGTGGCCAACTCGGGCCAAGCTCGAGGAATTAGGGCTGAAGGATGTCGCAGATGAGCTATATTCCAAGGGGAAATGAGAAGGCTTAGATTTGGCGGCCGTTAGAGGAACGAAGAAGCTGAATCTATCGCCTAAAGTGTTTGTTTGAAAGGAAGAAGGAATGCTAAATATCATCATTTGTGCCAAGGTGATGTTTGATCCTGAGGCTCCAATCTCCACTTTCAGGATTGATCCTGAGGCAAAACGAGCCATCCCGGGTAAAGGGGTGCCGCCGGTATTAAACCCCTACGATGAAAATTGCCTCGAGGCTGCCCTCAGGATCAAGGAACTTCACCCGAGCAAGATAACGGTGATAAGCATGGGCAAGGATTTGCCCAAGGCGGTAGTGAAGAAATCCCTGGCTGCAGGCGCCGACGAGCTGGTTCTCTTGGAGGATGACATCTTTGAAAATCTAGACGGCTGCGCCACAGCTTATGCCCTGGCTGCTGCGATAAAGAAGATAGGAGAATACGACCTAATCTTAACCGGAAGGCAGGCAGCAGATACCAATGCCGGTCAGGTCGGCTCAGGCATCGCTGAAATCTTGGCAATCCCGAGCGTTACTGTGGCTCAGAAAGTAGAACTCGTTGATGGTAAGGTGAGGGTCGAGCGGGTGGTATTGGATGGCTATGAGGTGGTCGAGGCGCCGCTGCCTTGCCTGATCACGGTAAGCCACGAACTGGGTGATCTGCGCTCTCCCTCAATGCAGGAGTTCGTGGCTGCGCAGAAAAAGCCAGTCACCACCTGGAAAGCCCAGGACCTGGAGGTCGAACCATCCGCAGTGGGACGAAGCAAGCTGCTTGAGCTATTTATGCCAGAAAAGGAGGCAAAGTGCCAGATGGTAGAGGGCGAAACACCGGAGGAGGCGGGAGCAAATCTGGCTCTCAAGCTCAGGGAATCCAAAATAATCTAGCTGCCCGTAGTGCAGCCAAATAAGGAGGGGCGAAAATGGAGCTAAAGGTTAAGGAAAAGGTGTTAGCGGAACTTGAGAAGATAGTTGGCGCTGATTTCGTTTCGAAGGCTTTGCCCGACCTCTACAGCTACTCCCAGGACATGACCGAGAATGAGCCTAGCTGGCCTGATTTTGTGGTCATGCCTGGGAGCGTGGAAGAAGTCCAGGGGGTTCTGCGCCTGGCAAACAGGGAGAAGATCCCAGTGGTACCTATTGTTGGTGGAGCAAATATCGGTGGGCTGACCATACCGCTCAAAGGTGGCATCTGTCTCGATTTGAAGCGGATGGACCGCTTGATAGAGCTAAATGACAAGGAGATGTACGCCATACTGGAGCCTGGCTTCACTTTTGGCCACCTGAGGCGGTATCTGGACAAGAACTATCCCCATTTGACATATAGCTACCCTCTTTCCCCACCTTATACCAGTGTCATGTGTAATGCTATGTTAATGGGGATGGGTGATATGGCCGTCTCGCTGGGGATGAACGCTGACATGATCAATGGCCTGGAGGTAGTGCTACCCACGGGAGAGGTGGTGAAGATCGGGTCCTGCTCCGTGAGCCGTTCCTGGTTCGGCCGCGCTCCCCTGCCCGATATCGCCGGGATGTTCATCGGCTGGCAGGGGGCTACCGGGGTGGTTACCAAGATTGCGGTTCAACTCTGGCAAAAGCCGAAGTATGTTGAGGGAGCAACCATCATGACCTATGACATGGGTGCTACCTTTCGCTTTATGCGGAGAATGGCCCCAATGCGAATTCTGGACGAGCTCTTTATTGTCCCCTATGAGACGATGAAGGTGATCACAACCAAAACTACAGGTCCCTTCGAGAGGGCCCCCGGTGAACCGGAGTTCGCGGTGCTTACCGCGATTGCGGCAAACAGTGAGGACGAGCTGAAGGCTAAAGCGCAGCTAAGGGACGCGATCATAAAGGAGGAGTTCAAGGACACCAAGGTCGATGTAATGCCTTCAGAGCCGACAGACCTTCCCATCAGGGGCCAGATAGACGCTCTTGGGGGATGTACCTGGATGGGGACATATGGTCCCACCTCCCGGTGGGAAGAGGCCACGGAAAAGGTTTTCCAGCTCTTGGACAAATACAAGTTGCCCAGGGTTGGTTTCTTCAGACCGCTAAGGCAAGGGCACTTCGGCATGTGGCGGCCGATAATAGCCTTTAACAAGAGTGATGCCGAAGAGGTAGACCGGGTACGCAAGTTTATGCGCGAGGCACTTACCTTGGCCCTGGATATGGACCATGTCCCCTATAAAGCCCCTTACTGGGAGGTTCAAGAGATGATGAAAAGGGGCGATCCCAACTGGGTGGAGTTGCTGAGGAGGGTGAAGAAGATGCTGGATCCCAATAACATCATGAACCCTGGAAGATATGGGGCACCTGAGGAGTAAGTGGCATTCCCCAAGATTAAGATAAAGAGCAAGGAGGAAACATGGAAGTTCCGGATGAAGTGAAGGATTGGGCTGCTCGATGCTCGCGGTGCGGCACCTGCAAATATACCTTTGGCCAGTACCTTCCGTCCTGTCCCCCGGGCCAGAAATTCCGGCTCGAGGGCTACTTCCCATCGGGGAGATTGTGGATTGGAAGGGGCTTGCAGGAAGGAGTACTGAGCCTTGAGGATGAAGATGTGCTGGAGAGGATCTATACCTGCACTGCTTGCAAGGCTTGCGATGAGCAGTGTGCTTCCCTCCCCAAGGAGCACATAGTTGAAGTCATCGAAGCCATACGGCAGATGGTGGTTGGCGCAGGATGCCTTCTGCCGGCCCACGTAGTCATGATCGAAAGTCTAAAGAAAAATGACAATGTTTTGGACAAACCAAAAGAGGAGCGAGGGGCGTGGGCTGAGGGTCTACGTTTGAAGGATATAACCAAAGAGAAAGCAGATGTCGTTTATCATGCCGGTGACATGCTCTCTTTTGACCCCGAAATCTGGGGAGCGGCCCGAGACGCAGTAACCCTGCTCCAGCAGGCAGGCGTTGATTTTGGCATCGCGGGCAAGGAGGAAACCTGCTGCGGCGGTCGTGCCTATGAAATAGGGAACATGGCGGAGTTCACCAAATATGCCGAGCATAACATTGAGGCCTATAACGGGGCTGGCGCGAGCAAGGTGATATTATCTTGCGCCGACGGCTATAGCCACATGAAGCTGCTCTACCCTAAGGTCAATGCCAAAATGAATTTCGAAGTACTGCACATAGTGGAATATATCGACCAGCTGATAAAGGAGGGCAAGATCAAATTCACCAAGGAGGTCCCGATGAAAGTGACCTACCATGATCCTTGCCATCTGGGACGGTATAACGGCATATATGAACAGCCGAGGGACATCTTGAACAGCATTCCCGGGCTGGAGCTGGTTGAGATGGAGCGGAACAGGGAGTTTTCATGGTGCTGTGGTGCCGGCGCTGGGGTGAAGCAGGCATATCCCGATTTTTCTCTGTGGACAGCAAACGAAAGGATACAGGAGGCCAAAGCCACAGGAGCTACAGCGCTGGTAACCAGTTGTCCCTGGTGTGAAAGAAACTTCAAGGATGCAATCAAAGAGTACGGGGAAAAGATTGAGGTTTACGACATCGCTGAGATTGCCCGCAAGGCAATCTAGGAAGCAGAGTTAGCCTTCCTGTCCTTGGTTGGCACTTTTGCCATGTGTTAGTGTGGCCGCGTGTTGTTCGGATATGAGATTCTAATCCGAGCGTACGCGGCCTAACTTTTCATATCTGTTCTTTTCCTCTCCATGATCGTCCTGTTTTTGAATACCCCGGCAACCTCACCCCGCCACCACACAATCAAACGTGCTATAATTATAGTTAGCGCAGTAGTCGAATCTAGCTGGGGAACATGAGAGATATCGATGAGTTCCCCAGTAGTTCTGATGACCAGATGCAGAGTATAAGGAAGGCGTAAGGATGGCAGAAAAAGCTTTAGCCGGGGTAAAGGTGTTAGAATTCGCCAGTTTTGTATCCGGGCCTTATTGCGTCAAGTTGCTCGCTGACCTCGGCGCGGAGGTGGCTAAGATCGAGAAGCCCGGGGTTGGCGATGAGGCGAGAAGGAGAGGGCCGTTCCCCAATGATATCCCGCACCCAGAGCGAAGTGGGCTGTTTCTATACCTCAACACCAACAAGCTGGGGATAACATTAGATGTCAACTCTCAGACTGGGAAAAGGATCTTCAAGCAGTTGGTTGAGTGGGCAGATATCCTGGTGGAGGATAACCCGCCCAAAGTGATGGAGGAGTTAGGGTTTGATTATGAGACCCTCAAGACGATAAACCCACAACTGGTTATGACTTCGCTCACCCCATTCGGACAAAGCGGGCCCTATAGAGACTATAAAGCCTATGGCCTTAATATTAGCCATGGGTCTGGATCAGGATATCTCACCCCTATTGCCGAAGTTGAGAATGAACTGGGGCCTATTAAAGGAGGGGGATTTTTTGAGGATTACTGTGATGGCCTCAGTGCTGCTGCAGCTACGCTGACGGCATTATACTGGCGTGAGATGACGGGCCAGGGCCAGCATGTAGATGTCTCTAAACAGGAGGCATCAATGGCCCTTGATCGGGTTGACGTGGGCATATTCGCCGCTGAAGGGCAGATCAATACCAGGGTGCGATCGAAAGGAACAATAGGCTTCCAACGTACCAGGGATGGCTATGCTTTACTGATCGCCGTCGAAGACCGCCATTGGAAGGCTCTGACCGAGATGATGGATCATCCCGAGTGGATCAAAGATGAGAAGTTTAAGGATAGGGAGTCTCGAGAAAGAAATCATCAAGAACTGTACTCCTTCATCGCTGAGTGGGTGAACACGCTTGATGGAGAGGAACTCTATCATAAGGCGCAGTTAGCAGGAATCCCGTGCGCGGTGCTTAGGTCACCAGGTGAGCTAATAGAGCATGACCAACAGCTAAAAGCGAGAGAGTTTTTTGTCGAGATTGAGCACCCGGAAGCGGGCAAGCTTACCTACCCCTCGTCACCATATAGATTATCAGAGACCCCGTGGATGGTGGAGCGCCCGGCACCCACGCTAGGCGAGCACAATGAGGCG
>JADFVG010000042.1 GCA_015222405.1 Chloroflexota bacterium | reverse complement strand
CGTAAGGTCCTCGATGAGTTCGTTGGCATTGTCGGTGGCGGCACGCATGGCCACCATCCTCGCCGACTGCTCGCTGGCAATGGACTCCAGAATTGCGTGGTAGAGCTGCATCTCAACAAAGCGGGGCAGAAGCTCGGCAAGGACAGAGGCAGCGGAGGGCTCATAGATATACCCCACTTCTAGCCTCGCCTCTATGGTTGCTGGCTCAACGGGGAGCAGCCGCCAGATTACCGGCCTCTGGGTCATGGTGGTCACAAACTCGGCATAGCAGAGATAGACCCCGTCCGCCAGGCCGGCGCTGTAATCATCAGTGACCACGCGGGCGATGGGAAGGATATCCACCACAGATGGCCGGTCGCCGAGGTGGGTGAACTCAGCCCTGACCTCCCGCCCATAGCGCACCATAAAATCCCGCCCTTTCCTGCCCACGGCAACAATGGTCACCGGGACGCTTTGCTCCAGGACAAAGCTCACCGCCATGCGGTTGACATTGGCATTGAGTCCGCCGCAAAGCCCGCGGTCAGGGGTAATATGGATCAGGATGATGCGGTTCACCGGCCTTTGAACCAGCAACGGATGAATGTCATCATCCCCCTGGCGTTGAGCAGCGAGGCCTGCCAGGACCTGCCGCATCAAATCGGCATACGGGCGCGATGCGATGTCGCGCTCCTGCGCCCGCCTCATCTTGGAGGCAGCGATCATCTCCATCGCCCTGGTGATCTTTGCTGTGCTCTGGATGGAGCGGATTCGACGCCGTATTTCTCGAATAGTAGCCATTTTTTCGCCCGCTATTTAGACAAAGAATCTACAAAAGAGCTACAATCGTTAGCAAAGTCATTGTATAGTTTAAACAGTTCATTGATACTTTGAGCAGGTGTTGTCATATACTAACCCCTAGGGCAAAAAACTCTTCTTGAACTCCAAGATCGCCTTCTTCAGCGCCTCCTCTGTCTCCTCGCTGAGCTCTTTTTCCCTGGCGATACGCTCACAGATGTCGCGATGGCCCGTTTCCATGAAGCGGTGGAAGGCATCCTCCAAGGCACCCACCCTCTCCACGGGGACATCATCCAGGTAGCCATTGATCACAGCGTAGAGGATGCTCACCTCCTTCTCCAGGGGCATGGGCACGTACTGGGGCTGCTTTAGAACCTCGGCGATCCGCTGCCCCCGCTCCAGTTGGGCCCTGGTCGCCCTGTCCAGCTCAGTGGCGCCAAACTGGGCAAAAGCAGCCAGCTCGCGGAACTGAGCCAAGTCCAGCCTCAGCTTGCCCGCCACCTGCTTCATCGCCTTCGTCTGGGCAGCACCCCCCACCCGGGAAACAGAAAGCCCGACATTCAAGGCCGGCCTAATGCCGGCGTTAAAAAGGTCAGTCTCCAAATAAATCTGACCGTCAGTGATCGAGATCACGTTGGTAGGGACATAGGCCGATATATCATTGGCCTGGGTCTCGATAATAGGCAAGGCAGTGAGAGAGCCGCCGCCATGCTCAAGCGCCATCTTCGCCGCCCGTTCCAAAAGGCGGCTATGGAGATAGAATATATCCCCGGGATATGCTTCCCTGCCCGGGGGGCGGCGCAGCACGAGCGAGAGCTCCCGATAAGCCCAGGCATGTTTGGAGAGGTCATCGTAGATAATCAAGGCATCCCGCCCCTGCTCCATAATCTCCTCCCCGATAGCGCACCCGGCGTAAGGGGCGAGATACTGAAGGGAAGCAGGGTCGGAGGCATGAGCTGAAACCACGATGGTGTGCTCCATGGCCCCATATTGCTCCAATATTGCCACTGACTGGGCAACCTTGGACGACTTCTGTCCGATAGCACAATAGATGCAGATAAGGTCGCCACCTTTTTGGCTGATGATGGTATCGAGGGCGATGGCAGTCTTCCCCGTGGAGCGGTCGCCGATGATCAGCTCCCGCTGCCCCCTGCCGATGGGGATCATGCTGTCGATAGCCTTTATCCCGGTATGCACCGGGGTATCCACAGACTTGCGCAGCACTACATTGGGCGCCACACACTCCACAGGGCGGGTCTTTTCGTACTTTACTTGCCCCTTGCCATCCAGAGGCTGCCCTAAGGGGTCTATCACCCGCCCGATGAGGCCATCGCCTACCGGAACCTCGGCGATCCTCCCCGTGCAGCGCACCTCATCCCCCTCCTTGACCTCGGAGAAGTCTCCGAGGATGATCACACCAACACTATCCTCCTCAAGATTGAGCGCAAGCCCGACAACCCCATTGGGGAACTGGATCAACTCGTTATACTTGGCTCCATTAAGACCATGAATACGAGCGATGCCATCGCCCACCTCGACCACTGTGCCCACATCCACCATGGTCACCGTGGTGCCGAACTGCTCGATCTGCTGTCTGATGATAGAGGATATATCCTCGGCACGAGCCATCTAACTTGCCTCCAATCTATCTTCCGATCAAACTTTCCCTGAGAGAAAGGAGCCTGCTCTTTGTGCTGCCATCAATGAGCTTATCCCCCACCCTGGCCACCAGGCCACCAATAAGAGAGGGGTCAACCCTGGTTCTGAGCACGATCTCCCTGTCCAACATGGCGCCAAGCCTATGGACCAGCCTATCCTTCAGCTCCTCATCCACGGGAACTGCGGTAGCCACTTCAGCATGGGCAATGCCGCGATGTTCATCCACCAGGCGCTGATACTCACCGACTATGTCCTCCACAATCCCCAGTCGCCTTCTGGTTACCAGCAGGTAGGCCATGTTCATTGCCAATGGGGTAACCCCTTCCAGACACAGGTTCAAAATCCTCGCCTTTTCGCTGAAGGGCATCTTGGGGTTCTCCAGTAAGGGATAAAGCTGAGAGTCCTTAATAGCAGCGGCGATCCTCTCCAGGTCCCCTCGCCATAGGTCCAACTCTCCCCGCTCCAGGGCAATCTGAAACGCTGCCTGAGCATGCCTCCTGGCAGAAGCGACTCTCGCCATTCTACCTCCCTCTAGCCCTTCCCCTTGATCCCCTCGTCCAGAACCTCAACGATAAGCCGGCGATGTTTCTCCTTATCCAGGGCCTCAGCAATCACCTTCTCCGCAGCCACTATCGCCAGGTCAACAAATTGGCGCCTAAGCTCATCGAAAGCCTCATCCCTCTCCCTCTCAATCTCAAGGCGCGCTTTGGCTATGACAGCTTCCGCTTCCTGGCGAGCCTCCTGGCGTGCCCCCTCCTTAACCTGCTCCCCCATCTGCCCCGCTTGAGCTAGCATATTCTGTCCCTCCTTGCGGGCAGCCTCCAACTGCTGTCTAACCTGCTCCTCCGTCTCGGCCATCTTCTGCTTGATCTCCTCTGCCTGATCCATGCTCTCCTTGATCCTGCTGGAACGCTCATTGAACATCCTGAGAACGGGCTTATAGAGCACGAAATAGAGGAGGAGGAGCAAGATACCGACATTTATAAGCTGAGCCACCAGACCGGAGACACTGATACCAATATCCTCCATATCGGTTTCCTTTCCCCAAGTCCTGATCAGGCGACAAAGATCAGTATGATAGCCACGATCAGGGCATAGATAGCTACCGCCTCAGCGAAGGCGATAGCAAGGATCATGTTGGTCATTATCACGCCGCTGGCCTCAGGGTTGCGCCCCAAGGCCTCCATCGCACCCTTCCCTATCATTCCAATGCCTATCGCCGGTCCAATAGCACCAACTGCTATGGCTATTGCCGCCCCCAGTAGCTTCATCGTCTCTTGGTCCATTCTCTATCCTCCTTTGATGAAAAGGATTTAAAAGCCTGCTAATGCTCCTCCCGTTGAGCAACAGCAATGGTAACGAAAACCAAGGTTAACCCACCAAAGATGAGAGCCTGAACAAAACCAAGGAAAAGCTCAAGCCCATAAAAAGGTACAACAGCTACCCAGGGGATAAGAAACGCCATCATCAACAGAAGCAGCTCCCCGGCGGTCATATTGCCAAAGAGACGGAAGGTGAAGCTGACGATGCGTATAAGCTCGCTTAGCATCTCGATAAAGCCAGCGAAGGCTTCGATAACCCCGGTGATGAGCCCCCTGGCACCGCTTCGTATCTTGCCCTTAAGCATCTGGCCCAGGCTATGGAACAACGGGCCCAGATTGAAGAACTTCCTCATATAGCGGGAAAAGCCCCGGGACTTGATGCCCCAGTACTCGACAAAGACGAAGGAGAGCAGAGCCAGGGCCAGGGGGAAATTAATATCGGTATTTGCTCCCCGAAACAAAGGTTTAATATACTCCCCTTCCTCCCCGGTGTGCCAAAAGCCTATGCTCATGAAGCCGGGAATTAGCGACAGCCAGGCGTTAGCGATGACAAAAAGGAAGATAGTGGCGATCACAGGGAGGAACTTACTGCCATATTCCTTCCCCGCCACTCTCTCTATGAAATTCAAAAGTGCCTCCACAACGGCTTCCACCACGTTTTGCAGCCCTTTAGGAACAAGCTTCATCCTCCTGGTGGCGGCATAGGCCACTCCCCCCAATACCAGAATG
>JADFVG010000008.1 GCA_015222405.1 Chloroflexota bacterium | reverse complement strand
CACCCGCCGTGCTGTTGATAATCAGGTCATACTCGGTTGTAGGTGTAGGGGTGCAAGCAACGATGTTACCTAAACCCACACATATCAGGACTGTGATTAAAGCGACTGCGATTAATTTGCGTTTCATTTTCCCTCCTTTGCAATACTTCAGTCGTCTACAGAGCAGAAGTCTAGCTCTTCCAGAATCCTCAGTTCATGGCATGTCACCTCCCCGCTGTCACGGGGTGCCACCAGGCACCGCGCCACACAGGACAGGCACAATCGCCCAATAAATCGGGCAACTACATCTTCTAAGCAGCCCTGGGTTTCGAAAGGGAGGGTTGACTCTACCGTGGCAGAAAGAAAGAGCCCAGTTTACATGTCCATAGATGCTCGATTGAGCATCGTGGGAGCTACCGCAATCCTCCAAGGGACACACTTGACCACCCACCTTGATATTAGTCTTAAAGCGCTGTTTTTATGGGGACTGTTTTGGTATAGGCTATTATACCGCTATCTAAGGAACTGTCAATAGTTTCTATGCAGCGTCCAGGGCATGCTATGGAGTTAAGGAGTCACAAAACGCTATTCTGTTAGCCCTAGTTTTCCCTAGAAACCGTTCTGCAGTGCTATAATGAATCAGGGCGCGAAGCTAACCTTTGGAGGTATGCAACTGTGGCGACTGCGTCCGTGCCTGCCCTTTGAAGGCAATCGAAATAGTAAAAGTGTAATGCAGGAAACGGGAGGAAGGATGAAGATATCTGTCTGTGGTAAAGGCGGCAGTGGTAAAAGCACCGTAGTTGCTCTGCTGGCGAATGAAGCACGAGCCAGGGGTTACCGTGTGCTGGTAGTGGACTCCGACGAATCAAACTCAGGACTTTTCCGCATGCTCGGCTTTGCCCATCCGCCTGTGCCTCTCATGGAGCTTGTCGGTGGCAAGAAAAGCCTGAAGCAAAAGATGGCTCAGACGAATGTCCTCAGCGAGACCCAGATCGCAACGGCGCACATCCCGGAGAAATATCTACTTCAGAAGAACGGGCTGAAGCTGGTTGCTATCGGGAAAATACTTCAGGCGCTGGAGGGTTGCGCCTGTCCCATGGGGGTGCTGAGCCGCGAGTTTCTAAAGAAGCTTACCCTGGAGACAGACGAATTGGCCATTGTGGATATGGAGGCTGGAGTAGAGCATTTCGGCCGGGGAGTGGAGACTAGCATTGACAGCGTGCTGATTGTTGTCGAGCCTCCTTTGGAATCAGTTAATGTAGGCCAGAAGATACACGAACTGGCTTCAGGAATTGGCATCAAGAATGTCTGGGCTATTATGAACAAAGTGCCATCTGAAGAGATAGCTACGAGACTGAAAGCAGAACTACAGAAGCGGCGCATTGAGGTAGTCGGGTGTATCTACTTTGACGCTGGTATTTTCAGTTCAAGTCTGGACGGTAGAATCCCGGTGAACGGGATAGCGGTGCGGGAAATCAAAGACGTCTTGGCCCGCATCCTTTCGGGGGTAGGTATGCCAGCACCGGGATAAGTCGAATTTAGCTGCTTTCATGGAGCAAGAGGAGGTGCAAGGTGTGTTTGGCTAAGGCATATCTAAATAAATGGGGTGATGAACCGGTGCTTCAGGACATCGCTCATATGCGGCTGCATGGTGAGCGGGTCGAACTGGAGACACTTCTGGGTGAGGAAAAGGTTATACCAGGCAGAGTAGTTGAAGTGGATTTTGCTACTTCCAGGATATTACTGGATGAGCACCGCGAAGCCGACGGGTCCTCATAAAGGAGGAGGCATGTCGTCAACTAATTACCGGACTCGAGAATCAAGTACAAGGGGAAGGCAGAACAACACCGAATGGTCTCCCTTCGATGAGCTAGCCCTGGAATATGATGCCTGGTTTGATAAAGAAGGAAGCCTCATCTTCTTCATTGAGGTGCAGGCGTTTAGAGAGCTATTGCCGTCCCTGCCAAAGCCTTGGCTTGAAATAGGTGTCGGTAGCGGCCGCTTTGCCCAGGCTCTGGGAATAGAGGCTGGGGTCGATCCCTCCTTCAAGCTGCTCCACATGGCAAGGAGGAGAGGGATAAATGCATTTCTAGGCCGAGGAGAACAGGAGCTCCTTGATGAGGAGTCATTCGGGACAGTTTTCCTGATTGTTGCCCTGTGTTTCCTCGATTCGCCCTCGGGTGTTCTGATGGAGGCTAAGCGCATCGTGATACCCAGCGGCAAGCTGGTGCTTGGCCTTGTACTGAAGGAGAGCCCTTGGGGGCAACTCTACCAGCAGAAGAAGGAAGAAGGACACCGCTTCTACAGATATGCTACCTTCTACAGCTGTGATGAGGTAGTTAGACTCATAGTCCAAGCAGGTTTTACGACCGAGAAAATCGTCTCGACACTTTTTCAGAGGCCGCATGAGGTGCAGCATGTTGAAGAGCCCAAGGAAGGATATTTCCCTGATGCCGGGTTTACGATAATGGTGGCTGGAAAAGGAGCAGCAGAATTAGAGAGGTGAGAGCAAAGTCTTGTGGTACTATGGCAGTTCTACCAATTTGTCGTCTCCCCAATAACGCCGTCCTGAGGCAGAAGGCTAGAAGGGTGTCTCGCATTGATGGCTCAGTTCAGCGTCTAATCGATGACATGATCGAGACGATGCAGAAGGCAAATGGTGTAGGATTGGCTGCTTCCCAGGTAGGGGTGCCACTGCGGGTAATCGTTGTCCAGATGCCTGGAGAGGAACCCGTTGTGCTCATTAATCCGGAGATAGTTAAATGTGCCGGGGAGCAGGAGGTAACCGAGGCATGCTTGAGTGTTCCCGGTTACTACGGCGAGATAAAACGGTCGGCCGCTGTTACGGTGAAGGGAAAAGACCGGAACTGGAAAGCGATAAGAATCAGAGCCGAGGGTCTGATGGCGGAGGCTCTGGAACACGAAATTGACCATCTTGATGGTAAGTTGTACATCGACCATGTAGAGTCTTCGGACAGGCTACACAAGGTAGAACGTCTGGTGATACCGGAGCGAGGAACAATTGAGCCTGAAAGCTGAAGAGGGGAGGTGATATCTTTGAAGTGCAGCCGGTGTGGACATGAAACATCAACGGATAATAGCTATCAGCATCTAGGTGAAACCCTGTGCGAGGACTGCTATATAGATATCAAGTATCCGCCAAAAGCCTGTGACCCGTGAGCCCTCTACTCTGCTACTAGGTCGAGAGAAACCTTGGGACTAAAGGGAACCGAGGGACTGACTGAGCTGCAGAAGGCAATCTACGAGTTTGTCAGAGGAAAAAGTAAGGTGACCAGAGAGCAGCTAATTGAAAACTTCGGACTTACCGAGGCGGAGTTGCAGACGCAACTAGCTACCCTGAGACACTGTGAGCTGGTAAAAGGATACAAGGAAGATGGTCGAATCTACCTCGTTCCCTTTGACTAAAAAGTAGCATGATGAGCAAGAAAGGGGAGATTCTGAAGGATAACTTGGTCTTGCGAGTGAGGAAAGACCTTTGCCTTGGCTGTGGGCTGTGTGCCGAGAGTTGCCCTCGGCAGGCTATTTCGCTGAAGTCGGGTCAAGCGCAGATAGACCAGAACAGATGTAACCACTGTGGTCTATGTGTTGATGCCTGCCCCCAGGGGGCAATTGCAGAGTTGAGGCCAGTGTCAAGGCGTGAACTGCAGGCAACTGTTACCGGATTGAAAGACAGGACCCAAAACATCATCGCTAGAATTGACAAGCTGAAGTGGCAGCAACAGCGAATTTAAATATGTTCAAGAGCAAAGGAATGGAACTAGACGCGCGAGTCCTTGATATGTTGCAACAAGTAGGGATGAGGAGGAGTCAGACTGTACTGGATTTTGGCTGTGGCTATGGAGCGTATACTATTCCGGTTGCCAAAATAGTTGCTGAACAGGGAATAGTATATGCCTTGGATAAGGATAGGGAAGCCCTGGATGAGTTGATGCAAAAAGCAGAGTCAGCGGGCTTGAAAAACATAGATAGGATGGAGACATCGGGGGAACTGGAAATCGAGCTAGCTGATGAGTCTGTAGACATAGTTCTCCTGTTTGATGTCTTTCATTCTTTCTATTTCCCGCAGGCAGAGGATAGAAGAAGACTGTTGGGTGAGATTCACAGAATCATGAAACCCTCGGCCATTCTTTCTATTTCAGTCTGGCCAAACTTGATAGAGCCTGAGATTGAAGATGAGATAAAAAATGCAGACTTTCATTTGGGAAAGGAGGTTTCCGAGACGCTTACTGATGATAACAAGCATCCCGAAACACGCAGAGTTCTGATTTTCAGAAAGGCATGATACGTTCTTGTTCCCAGTAATCAATCTAGAAGGAGGCAGTATGAGCAAAGTGGTAGAAGTTACAGATCAGAGTTTTGAGGAGGAGGTTCTCGGGTCAGATTTGCCCACGGAGGTCGATTTCTGGGCGCCCTGGTGCGGTCCGTGCAGGATGGTTTCTCCGATATATGACAAGCTCTCAGAGGAATATGACGGCAGATTCAAGTTCTGCAAGATTAATGTGGATGAAAACCAGGGCACAGCGGTGAAGTATCAGATTGTGAGCATACCGATGCAAATGTTCTTCGCTGACGGACAGAAGGTCGATGAAATCCTTGGCGCAGTTCCTGAGCACACGATCCGGACAATGGTGGACGGCATCCTCCAGAGTTTCCCAGCAGATGAGAAGGGTAGGCTTGAAGTGATTCTAACCTCCTGGACTGAGCATAACAAGCAACATAGCGAGAAAGTCAGGAAGTGGGCAGAGAAAGCCGAAAATGCTGAGAGCGAACCGGTTTACAGTAGAACACTACAGGCAGCGAAAGGGATGGGAAAAGCCAACGAGCAGTTGTCCCAGGTGCTGATCGAACTACAAGAATCAAGATAAATGGCAGCCAAGCTAAGCTGAATAAACTCAGCTAGATGAGGAGGTGAAGACGCTATGTCACTCTCGGATTGGGAAGCGAATGTAGAAAGAGCACGGGAAACGAAGGATGCCTTCTTTGCCCAAAACTGGCAATCCCCAATACCTCCTCAGGATCGCCCTCGGTTCAAAGGCTTACAATATTACCCTCCCGACCCAAGCTACAGATTCGAGCTCAAGCTTACCGAGCATCCTGAGCAGCAGGTAGCGAGAATGGCCTACACCAAAGGCAATGAACAAGACTTCCTTCGCTGCGGCGAATTTAGATTCAAAGTAGCTAGAAAGGAACAAACTCTCCAGGCCTGCAAGCGCAGCCGTGAAGAAGAGACGCTGTTTGTTCCTTTTAAGGATGCAACGTCCGGCAAAGAGACTTACGGGGCTGGGCGTTACCTCGACCTTGAGCCAGATAGGGATCGCACTCAAGAAGGGAAATGGATTCTGGATTTCAATCAGGCCTATAACCCCTGGTGTGCCTACAGTGAGGCTTACACCTGTCCCTTTGTGCCTGTGGAGAACTGGCTTGAGGTGCCGATATATGCTGGGGAAAAAGACTATCATCTGCCAGAGACAGGCTAATGACAGGAGGTAAATGGAAGTATGCATTATTGGAGCCGGGGATGGGGGCTCAACAGCGGCAATTCAGATTCGGCGCCTCGCCAGCGATGCGCAAATTGACATCTTCAGCAAAAGGGTCAGCCTGGGCTGCCCGCCGTGCGAAATGCCCCTGGTCATCGGCGGCGCAGTAGCTACCTGGGAAGAGCTCATTCGCGGCTTCCGGCAGAACTCTTTCTGGGAAAAAAGAAATGTAACCCTGCACCTGAATACTGAGGTCGCCAATATTGTCAGAGAGGAAAAGTGCATCATCGCCGATGGCAAAAAGTACAGCTATGACAAGCTGATTCTGGCTCTGGGTGCTACCCCGGTCATGCCCGCTTTCCCGGGATTAGACGGCAAAAATGAGTTCTCACTGAGCACCGACATGGCTGACGGCGTAGCTCTGAGTAGCGCTGTTGCACAGTCCAACGAGGCAGCCGTTGTCGGTGGGGGATTTATTGGTCTGGAGATAGCTGCCGCCCTCGAAGCAAGAGGCTATAGCAAAGTCTACCTGCTGGTGAGACGGGGAATCCTGAGGTCATATCTGGATGAGGATGTGGCGGAAAAAGTCAAAGACGTACTTACGCAGAATGAGATAGAGTTGATACTGCCAGCCAAGATAGAGAACGTAGCTACCAAAGGAAGCAAGAAGTGCATCACTCTTTCTGACCGGGAAGTGGACGTTGACTTCATCTTCTTCGGCACTGGCGCAAAACCCAACGTGGAGCTGGCTCAAAAAGCCGGGCTGGAGATAGGTAAAACCGGTGCTATAAGGGCTAATCAGTTCTTGCAGACCAGTGACCCTGACATCTATGCCATAGGTGACTGCATGGAAAACTGGGATGTCGTTACCGACTCTAAGAGGCGGCATCAACTGGCCGCCAACGCTATCCGCACTGGCTATATAGCTGGCAGAAATGCGGCCTCGGGTAATCAACTCACGTATGAAGGCACAGTCATGCCGTTCGTCACCAAGGTGTTTGGTCACCAGATAGGAGCGATTGGGTTTACGGAGAGGGAGGCGCAAGAGAAGGGGCTGGAAACAGTCTCTGTTGCCGTGGATACCCCGCGGCTCAGGGAAAGGTTTAATGGCAGGCCAGCGTGCTATAAGCTTATCGCTGATCCGAAGACGAAGACTCTTGTTGGGGCGCAAATAGTCTCTGAGGAAATAGTGTCAGGCACAGTAGACAAGCTGGCCGTAGCTATAGCTTCTCGTATGCCCCTGGCCAAGCTGGTGCAGATTGACAGCTGCTACTCGCCCCATGTTCAGGAAGACCAGTTTGCTGTTCCCTTACACCGTTTGATAGATAAACTTGGGTGAGGAGGTGGCTGATGGAGTATGTGAAGTATATGTGTCCAAAGTGCTTTTATGAATCAAAAGAGCCCACTTCACATTTCTATATGTGCTGGGCTGAGCATCGTGGGAATTACAGCAACGTTCTGACGCGCACACCTGACCACCCACCTTGATATTAGTCTTAAAGCGCTATTTCTTACTGAGGCTCTTCTTATTGATACTATTATACTGCCATCTAAGGAATTGTCAATAGTCTTTTGTGCCGTGTCCAGGACATGCTATAGAGTTGCGTAGCGACGATTCTTAGTGTGCCACTAGGTCACAATCCAGGGTTTTGTTGCAGGAGCTGCACATTATGGGCAAACGTTG
>JADFVG010000041.1 GCA_015222405.1 Chloroflexota bacterium | reverse complement strand
GAGGAGGAAGAAGGTGTAACAGAGTTGAAGTTCGGCATCGGGCTGCCGCTGACCGGCGCTTACGGAGCCGCTGTCGGCCTGCCGTGTAAATATGGATACAGCATGGGCGCCGAGAAGATCGGCGAGTTCACCGTCGGTGGAGAGCAATACCGCTGGAAGCTCATCTTTGAAGATAACCTGTTCTCCGTCGCTGGTGGGACAGCTGCAGCCACCAAGTTCATCTATGAGGACCATGTGCAGTTCATGGACCAAGTAGGCGCAGATTCAGGGTTGGCCGCCCTGCCTATATGCGAAGAACTTGGGATGATCCTCATCACCTCAACTTGTGATTTCGATGACTTCAGGCCGGATAGGCCCCACTTCTTCCAAACGTCCGCCACGTGGTCCATCCACGTCCCAGTTTTCTTTGACTGGCTGACCGCAGAGCACCCCGAAGTGCACACGGTTGCCTATGTTGGCTACGATGACCGGACTGGGCACTCGCTTGGTGATGCTCTAGTCGCCTGCGCCGACTACTACGGTTTTGAAATGGTGGCCGAGGATTATATCCCTATGGGGACAGTGGAACACATGCCGATAGCAACCAAGATTGCGTCCACGAATCCCGACCTGTATATAAGCTCTATTGCCGGTGGCGTAGAGGACATATACGGTACGATGGTGGCAATGGGCTATGAAGGGCTAGGTGCCAGTTATTACTGGACCGAGGCTGGGGCAGAGAGAATAGGCTGGGATGTGTGCGAGGGCTATCTACTCTTTCTACCGTTCCCGGTCGGAGACGTCTGGCCTGAAGTAACGGCCTTCCGTGCCGAGTATGACGATCGCTATGGTATCGAGTTCGCCCCAAGTGCCTTCTGGGCCGCTAATATGGCATATGTAATGACCAGGGTCCTGGAGCAAGCTGGAACCGTCGATGATGTGGACAAGATCATAGAGACTATGGAGACCGAGAGCTTTGACACCCTGGTTGGCCTTATCGGATATGGCCTCGAGGAGCTTAATGGGATTGGGCATCTGGCAATATATCCAACCCCGATTATGCAAGTGGTCGGGGAGGAACAGTACGAGCTACTAGCTTACTACACTCCGGAGGAGACAGAGGCGATAGCGGTAGAGGTGCTTAAATAGCTTTCTCCAATACCTGGTGGAAAAGTCCGCTAGCGACATGGTTTTGTGGTTGTCCCTTTTGGAGGGCTGAGGACTCTTTTCCCCCGTCGTTCGTTGTTGAGGAGTTTCCGCAGCATTTATGCCCCGGTGTATGAAGAACAGAAAAATGCAACTCATCTATATCTATGGTGTCTCCGTCTTTTAACAGCCTATCGGGAGGCAGCCAAAAGCTAAGAAAAGGGAGAAGTAAGGCACTGGTCCAACCACCAATATTAGTAGTGTCAAAGGCGGCAAATTCAGCTCCTGTTTCTGTCTTAACCACTCTTAGTGCTCCAAAATGGTCAACATGCCTGTGGGTGACGACGATTAGCAATGCTTTGATGTCCGTTTGCTTTAAGGTGTTGATGATGACTTCAGGGTTAGCGCCAGGGTCAATGATCATCCCCCGCCTAGTTACTTCGGAAGACACGATATAGCAATTGGTGGGGAAGGCAGGAAAACCGACGGCAATACTCTCGATTATCATCACCAATAACACTGGATTTAAGCACTCTTTGGCTTCCCCGGTCAATCTGTTTTGAAGGGCATTAGCAATCAGGCTAAAACTGGAGCGACCATGGAACCTGAAGTCATATTCGTTAGAGGTGCCAGGCAACATAACCTCGAGGATATAGAGGTTGTCATTCGCAGGAATAAGCTGTTGTTAATAGCCGGTGTCTCAGGGAGGTGAAACCGCGGGGGATTTACAACGAGTCCCACCAATCAAACTGTGTTGGCTTATATTCTAAAGCATCGTATATTGTCTTAAAAAGA
Organism: Chloroflexota bacterium; assembly: GCA_015222405.1. Classification (GTDB taxonomy): domain Bacteria; phylum Chloroflexota; class Dehalococcoidia; order E44-bin15; family E44-bin15; genus JADFVG01. The sequence goes on along the minus strand of JADFVG010000041.1, from coordinate 1,738 downwards.
CAGTCATATTTGAAATATTCATCAAAGTATCGGTCTGAGTCATAAACTATTGTTTGTACTGTGGCTTCGATAGGCATATAAGAATCAGGCGATGTTTCTACTAGAAGCCAAGCGTGACGTTTATCGGGGTTCCAGGGGCAAAGGCCACAGGCGATATATGTATTCCAACCATCGACTTCCAGCATTCTTTCCATAAATGCACTCATCTCACTGCAATCAAAGCTATGAACCTGATAGTGTGAGTAGAGCCATTCATATTGCTCTAAAAGCTTAGTGAGCTGATGTACCCCTTGTTTTTGAATGTCAGAGTAAGGATAATATGGATATAGATAACTCGGAATTTGTCCGTTCTGTTCTGTTACTTGGGGGGGCGCACTTTGAACCTGATCTGGACAGTCACTAAGGACAGGAACGGCGGTAAATAGAATAGCGGCACCAAAGCAAACAGAGGCTATCGTGACCAGATGTCGCTTCATCGCCCATCTCTTTTCTCTTTCGGGTTTACTCATTATCGCGCTCCAACGCGGCAGTCCTCCCACATTTCGCCTTAGACATGAGAAGCCTTAAACAGCCTTGCCATCGTGTCACCCGGCGATTGACTCAACAGCCTCCACCTCAGGGGGGGACTCTAGCCTATTCCTCCTCCCTTCTCTAGGCTATTCTTCCTTGCCTTAAGGCACAAGCGCCAAAATGCGTACGCCTTTTGGGCAAAAATACTTAAATGGCTGCGAGCACAACAAGGCGTCAAGGACGGACTCCGGGACCGAGCAGTATTGAAGGGACTGCTGCCCACGATGAACAAGCCTTAAGGGATGTGTGGAGGCATTCGGAAGCGGCCAAAGTCGATGTTAGTATGGAATTTGATGAGGGAAAAACCCGTGTGATGGTTAGGGATAGATGAAATTGGATTGCGTTAATAGGCCGGAGTCAAAGAGACCAGGCTTATCGACTACCGAACAGCGCCTTACCTCTCAATCGGGGTTAAGGCGTCAATAGCCGGCAGATAGACTTGCGTGTAATAGAAGTCGCGCTCGCTGGCTGTGCTCACCAACAGGATGAGATAACCAGTCCCTTCGCTTTCCGCCACAGCCAGATCAACAGAGAGACCTTGCACTTCAAATACGTAGAGCGACCAGTTGAGGTCATTGGCCTCGCGGCTGCCTACCCTTTCCGGGACTTCATCAAGGCCGAGCTGGGTTGCTAAAAACTGTAACAAGTCGTCAGCTCCCATACCTGGAGCAGCCTGTTGAAGAATTACAACCAGACCCAGTGCTGACCGTGAATACATGCCCGGCGACACTTCCTCCCAGCCTGCGGGCACGACCCCGCTAATGCCGAGGGTCTCATCGGTATAAGGCACCAGGGCGGCCTCCGTTTCGAGGCCGAAAAAGTCCGGCCCGCTCATCTCGGCGACGCATGATCCATCCGGTTCTGTAGTTGGGTCATCCAGAAAAGCCAGGGCAATGCTGAGTGAACATTCCTCTCCACAAGTACTTGCACCATGCCCGACACCCGGAAATTCGAAGTAGAAACGGTTGCTCAGGGTTTCGGCGACCTCTTCACCCCACGCTGGTGGGGTAATGGGATCATATTCGCCTGCCAGCACCAGCGTTGGGATGTCGCTGCTGACCGGCTCGTTTTCAATAGGGTCAGCCTCCTTCGCGCCCCAGGTTTCGCAGATGGCACAGATGCCTTTATCTGGATCAGAGGTGTCGTAGCAAAAGCCTTGTAGTTCAGG
>JADFVG010000040.1 GCA_015222405.1 Chloroflexota bacterium | reverse complement strand
GGTGCAATCCAGAACTACGTCAAGCTCCAGGAGGATTATGAATGTATCTACTGTGCGGTTGATATCCATGCCCTGACCACCCTTGAGGACACCGACAAGATGAAGGAGAATATCACGGAGATGATGCTCGATTGGCTGGCGGCGGGGCTTGACCCGGAGAGGAGCATCCTCTTTGTCCAATCCCATGTGCCTCAGGTGATGGAGCTTCACACCCTGTTGAGCATGGTCACTCCCCTTAGCTGGCTGACGAGGGTCGCCACCTTCAAGGAGAAGGCCAGGTTGCAGCCGCAGAACATAAATTACGGGCTGGTGGGCTACCCCGTACTTATGACCGCTGACATCGTCCTCTATAAGGCTGATACCGTCCCCGTGGGCGAGGATCAATTGCCCCATCTGGAGCTGGCGAGGGAGATCGTGCGCCGCTTTCATTACCTTTTTGGCCCCACCTTCCCCGAACCTGAGGCCAAGCTGAGCCAATTCCCTATGGTGATCGGCCTCGATGGGGTGAACAAGATGAGCAAGAGCCTGGATAATCATATTGAGCTTGCGGCCTCGCCTGAAGAGACCAGGGAGCGGATAATGACTGCCTTTACTGACCCCGCCCGCAAGTACCGCAGCGACCCCGGTCATCCCGAGATATGCAATGTGTGGCGACTCCACCATTTCTATCATCCAGAGCTGGTGGAGACCATCGCCGCCGAATGCAGGGAGGCCGGTCGCGGTTGCGTGGAGTGCAAGGAGCAACTGGCCCAGGGTATCAATGCCGCCCTGGCGCCCTTTCGCCAGAGGCGGGCTGAGCTGGCTGCCAGGCCCCAGTATGTAGAGGATGTCCTTGCCGATGGCGCTCGTCGTGCCCGCGTCATCGCCGAGGAGACGATAAGGGAAGTCAAGGAGAAGATGGGGCTCATCTAGATGATGAAGGATTTACCTTTAGCTCAGAGCGGCAGGGGAGCCCTTGAGGTGGCAACCCAGGCGGCGGGGAAGGCAGGAAGACTGATCATGGCGCATTTCCAGGGGGAGATGCGCATTGAATATAAGGGGAGGACCGACATCGTAACTGATGTCGACCTTCTGGCGGAGAAGGCGATTATTTCGCTTCTCAGGGAGGAATTCCCCGGCTCTGGTTTCATCACCGAGGAGTCGGAAGACATCGCTGGAGATTCAGGTTACACCTGGATCATCGACCCCCTGGATGGCACTCGCAACTATGCCTATGGCATCCCTCACTTTTGTGTCGCCATCGCCCTGGCTCGAGGGGAGGAGTTGCTTGTTGGCATTATCTACGACCCACTACGGGAGGAGTTATTCAGGACTGAGAAGGGAAAGGGTGCCTTCCGCAATGATGTGCCCATCTCCGTCTCCCGGAAGGCCACGGTTCAAGACTCCCTGGTCGGCTTTGATATGGGCTATGATGCCGAAAGGGGGCAGGAGGTGCTGGAGGTTGCCAGCGCCCTCTGGCCCGGGGTGCAGAGTGTGAGGGTGATGGGCTCCGCCGCCCTGGGGCTGGCCTACGCCGCTTGTGCCAGGCTTGATATCTATCTTCACCTCTCCCTCTACCCCTGGGACCTGGCTGCGGGCATGCTTCTGATTGAGGAGGCGGGAGGTGTAGTCACTGAGGTTGACGGAAAGCTAGCGAGCATCCACAGCAAAACGGTCATCGCCACCAGCGAGTCGATCCACGAAGATTTCATGCGGCGGAGGAAGGAGCAGGGGTAGAAGGGGCGAACCAGAGTATTCTTCTATTCCCTTCTGCTCTCCCGCCCCACCTTATCCACCAGCCAGCCTTTGAGCAGGTCGTGTAGCTCCTGGTGGCACTCCCTCAAAAAGTGCCCTGAGCCCTGGTAGATAACCAGTTCCTTGGGCTCCTTGGCCCATTCATAGATTTGGTGGGAGCATCTGACCGGCAGGTTGCGGTCCCTGTGGCCATGAATGAGGAGTAGCGGCTTTGGCGCCAGCCGGTCGACAAGCTGGGCACCGAAGGTCTGGCTTGAGAGCCCCACCACTGCCTTTACCTCCGGGCTCAGCGTCCCGGCCATTATCGCCACCGCGGCCCCGAATGAGTGACCCGCCAGGGCAACCCTGTCTATGTTGAGCCCCTTGAGGAAATGAACCCCCATCAGGACATCGAGGACGCACTCATCGAAGTTGCCCGGGATGCGGTAATTGAGGCGAAGGGAGCTTATGCCCTGGTCAACAAGCTCACCGCTTAATGATGAAAAGATGCCAAAAGAAGGGCCATCGAAGCCACCCAGCGAGCCACAGAACCAGATCACGCCTCCCGTCTCGCCGGGGCAAGGGTGGAAAAAGCATTCGATGTCGCCCCGCGAGGTATTGAGGATGGTGTGCAACCTATTGCCCGGAAGCTCCGCTGTCTGCACGCCTTGGAGATGGAGTTCGCTTTTTAACCCCTTGTCCAGTGGCTTCATCCTATTTTGTTCGGTGCCTCCTCAGCCTCCTCACGAACCGGCCCATCCTCTCCAATGCCTCCTCGATTTCGGCCAGCGATGTGGCGTAGCAGCAGCGAACATGCCCCTCTCCGCATTGGCCGAAGGTGGAGCCAGGTATCACCGCCACCTTCTCCTCGATGAGAAGCCTTTCGGCGAACTCCTCCGATGATAGCTCGGTGCCCTTTACCGAGGGAAAGGTGTAGAAGGCTCCTTTGGGCTCAAAGCAGGCAAGCCCGATATCGTTCAGCCCCTTGACCATGATGCGGCGTCGCTGATCGTACTCCGCCACCATCTCCTCAACCTCATCATCCCCCGCCCTGAGGGCTTCCAGGGCTGCCATCTGCGCTATCCTTGGGGCGCAGAGCATGGTATATTGGTGGATCCTAGCCATAGCCTCGATTATCTCCTCCCTTGCCACAGCATAGCCGATTCTCCACCCGGTCATGGCATAGGCCTTGGAGAAGCCACCGAGGAGGATGGTGCGTTCTCTCATCCCGGGCAGGGAGGCAAAGCAGGTATGCTCAACGCCATATACCAGCCGCTCATATATTTCGTCGGAGAGCACGATGAGGTTATGCCGCCTCGCCACCTCGGCTATCTTCACCAATTCCTCTCTTTCCATCACCGCCCCTGTGGGATTATTGGGGTAGCCGAGAATGATGGCCTTGGTTCTCGGGGTGATCCTGCGCTCGATGTCCCTGGCGCTCACCCAGAAATCGTTTTCCATGTTGGTGGGGACGGGGACGAATACTCCCCCCGCAAGCACGGTGCAGGGCATGTAGGAGACATAGCTGGGGTCGTGGACGATGACTTCATCTTGGGGGTCGATGATTGCCCTCAGCGCCAGGTCGACCCCCTCGCTGACGCCAACGGTGATCAGCAGTTCCCGGTGTGGGTTGTAGGAAATACCATAGCGACCTGCAAGGTAGGCGGCAAGCTCCTCCCTGAGCTCCAAAAGCCCGTAGTTTGAGGTATAAGAGGTATATCCCTTCTCCAGGGAGTATATTCCTGCCTCGCGGATGCGCCACGGAGTGACGAAATCCGGCTCGCCGACCCCCAGTGATATGACCCCCTCCATGGAGGCAAGAAGATCGAAGAATCTCCTGATCCCCGAAGGGGGTATCTCTCTAATCCGCTGCGATATAGGACTTCCTTCTGGATGCAAGATAAGACCTCCTAAGGCATCAGTGGCTCTCGCTTTGGCTGCTCCTCAACCCCGAGTATCTCCCCATCTTCCTTATATCGCTTGAGCAGGAAGTGGGTGACGGTTCCCTGAACCGACTCCAGAGGGGCGAGCTTCTGGGACACAAATCCAGCGACCTCCTGCATCGTGCTGCCCACTACCAGCACTGCAAGGTCATAGGTGCCTGAGACTAGATAGACGGAGCGCGCTTCGGGGAAGCGATAGATCCTCTCGGCGATGGCATCAAATCCCACATCTCGTTGTGGCACCACCTTCACCTCAACCAGCGCCTGGACTTTCTCTTCTTCCAGCTTGTCCCAATTGATCACCGTCTTGTATTTGACGATGATACGCTCCTCTTCCGCCTTCTTGATCGCCTCCTTCACTCGGGAAAGGGGTTTACCGGTCATGGTGGCGATCTTCTGCGGCGTCTTTCGGGCATCCCTCTCCAGGATTCTCAATATCTCTTTCATTTATACCCCCTCATATTATCTCGGCAATAGACCATTGGTCTTGTCCCTCATAGTAGCAAAGCTCAAAGCGTCTGTCATCCTCGGTCTTTATCAAAAAGTGCTTTTCTCCTGGCTCCTGCCACTCCCTTTCGACCTCCTTCACCTCATACTGCTTATCCTGCCACACGAACGAAGCAGGGCGGTCGGCATAGGTGCGCCCGGAGTAGCAGGTGACCTGGACAGGCCCAAGGAAATTGGCTTCAGTCATCATCCCTTCTTCCCCCAATCATTCGGCGCACCGCGTGCTACATGGGCATTTACAACTTACACAGCCGATCCTCGGCCCCACGCACACTTCCCCCTCGGGATCAGAATTCACCGACCAATCGCAATTGCCATCGCTAACCGGGATACGGAAGAGAAAGCTGGGGACCAGCTTTTCCCAGTCAATATCTCCCGGCCCGCCGGTTTCGGTTGGCCACTCTCCATTGTCCTTGTAATAATCGTCGAGGACGTCCTGAAGTGCATCCCGGTCACGCTCACACTGCGTTGGCTTCGGCGTAGGTGTAGGCGTAGTTGTCAGCGTCGGTGTCGGCGTAGCTTCTGGCGCTCCAGGGTCCCCGCAGGCGAGTGCACATATCAGCAACATGCTCAAGATAATGATTGCAGCCATCGTTCTGATTTTCATTGTCCTTGCTTTTAGAGCGGCGGTTTCCTCTCCCCCCATCCCGTCGCCTGCTCATAGGCGAAGCCGATGCGGAGCAGCGTCTCCTCTGAAAAGGGCTTGCCTATAACTTGCATCCCTACCGGGAGCCCGTCGGCAAAGCCAGCGGGGATGGAGAGGCCGGGAATGCCGGCGATGTTTATGGGCAGGGTGCAGACATCGCTCAAGTACATCTGAAGGGGGTCGTCCACCTTCTCCCCGATCTTGAACGGAACCGTAGGTGAGGTGGGGGTGACGACGGCGTCGAACCTCTCAAAGGCATCCTCAAACTCCCTCCTGATCAGGGTGCGCACCTTCTGCGCTTTGAGGTAATAGGCATCATAGTAGCCAGCGGAGAGGGCATAGGTTCCGAGGATGATGCGCCGCTTCACCTCAGGACCAAAGCCAAACTGCCTTGTCTTCTCCAGCGCATCCCACATGCTTTCTGTCTCCTGAAACGAGAAGCCATACTTCACCCCATCGTAGCGGGCGAGGTTGGCCATAGCCTCCGAGGGGGCGATGATATAGTAGGCGGCGAGGGCATATTTGGTGTGGGGAAGTGAGACCTCCTCAACCGTTGCCCCCAGCTCTTTGAGCTTGGCGATGGCGGTGCGCATCACCTCCTCCACCCCCTTCTCCATCCCCTCCACGAAATACTCCCTGGGAATGCCAAGGCGAAGCCCGTGTAGATCGGGGACGAGCGATTTTGTATAGTCGGGAACGGGATAGTTCACCGAGGTGGAATCCCGGGCATCGTAGCTGGCGATTACGTTCATCACCAGGGCTGAGTCGGTGACATCCTTGGTCAACGGTCCGATCTGGTCCAGGGAGCTGGCGAAGGCTACCAGTCCATAGCGACTCACCCTGCCATACGTGGGCTTAAAGCCAACGACGCTGCAGAATCCCGCAGGCTGTCGGATGCTGCCCCCGGTATCGGAACCTAAAGCATAGAGCGCTTCGCCTGTTGCGACTGCCACCGCTGAACCACCGCTTGAGCCACCGGGGACCCGATCCAGCCCCCAGGGATTATGAGTGATGAAAAGGGCGGAGTTCTCCGTTGAGGAGCCCATGGCGAACTCATCCATATTCGTCTTTCCCATCAGCACCATTCCCGCTTCCCTCAGCTTCTCAACCACTGTAGCATCATAGGGGGGGATGAAATTCTCCAGCATCTTTGAGGAGCAGGTGGTTCTTATCCCCTTTGTGCACATATTATCCTTGACCAGGGCCGGGATGCCGGTGAGCGGGGTGAAATCGCCATCAGAGATTCGCTTATCTGCTTTCTCTGCCTCGCTTAGAGCCAGCTCCTCGGTGATGGTAACAAGCGCGCGAACCTTTTTTTCGACCTGGGCGCTTCGCTCCAAGACGGCCTTCGTCAGTTCAATAGAGGAGATTTCTCTATTTTTGAGCAACTGATGAGCTTGATGAATGGTCAGGTCGTAAAGGTTCAATTCTACCCCCTTTTACTCCAGCACTGCCTTCACCCGGAAACAGCCCTCCTCCTCGCGAGGGGCATTAGCTAGGATCTCACTTTGGGCCAGGGAGGGTGAAGCTTCGTCCTTACGCAACACATTCTCCAGAGGGATGGGATATGCTGTAGGGGGCACATCGGTGGTGTCTACCTGCTGCAAGACCTCAAAATTCTCCAGGATATTGGAAAGCTGCCCCCTGAATTTCTCCAGCTCCTCCTCGGAGAGACCGAGACGGGCAAGCAGGGCGATGTGCACTACCTCTTCGCGACTCAGTTTCATCTTATTACCCTCAAACGGCAGTTTTGCCGATTATAGCACTGAAGTACTACCTAGGCAACATCGAGGGAGATTGTCAGCTAACCCTGAAAAAGGTTATAATGCTTAAGCTGAGGGGGAAAGATGAGGGTTCTGCTTTATACTGGCAAGGGAGGGGTGGGCAAGACCACTATAGCGGCAGCGACCGCAGTAAAGTCGGCGGAGCTGGGCTACAGGACCATCGTCTTGAGCACTGATAGCGCCCATAGCCTCGCCGATGCCTTTGACACTCCCCTCTCCGGTGAGCCCCAGGCCATTGCCCCCAACCTTTGGGGCCAGGAGACGGAGATGTCCCAGACCCTGAAGACCTACTGGAGCGATATCCACGACTGGATGGCGGCGCTGATGGCATGGCGAGGCATAGAGGAGATCATCGCCGATGAGATGGCTGTCCTTCCCGGGATGGAAGAGCTGGCAAACCTGCTCTACATTGCAAATTACAGCTACAGCGGTGACTACGATGTGATTATCGTTGACTGCGCCCCCACCGGGGAGACGCTGCGTTTCCTCAGTTTCCCCGAGCACCTCCGCTGGTGGATGGAAAAGATGTTCCCCATCGGGCGCACCGCCACCAGCCTGGTGCGCCCCTTTGTCAGGCCGTTCCTCGATATTCCACTGCCTGGGGATAAGGTTTTCCAGTCGGCAGAGCGCCTCTTTGAAGAGCTAGGGAGGATGCGTGACCTGCTCACCGACGCGGAAAAGGCATCGGTGCGCATTGTGGTTAACCCGGAGAGGATGGTGATCAAGGAGGCGCAGCGCTCTTTCACCTACCTCAACCTTTATGGCTACGCTACCGATCTCATAATATGCAATCGCCTTATCCCGGCGGAGGTGGCAGACCGCTACTTCGACTCGTGGAAGGAGAGCCAAACAAGGTATTATCAGGTTATCGAGGAATGCTTTGCCCCCTTGCCCATCCTGAGTGTTCCCCTCCTTGAGCACGAGGTGGTGGGGATGTCGATGCTCAAGGTTATGGCGCAGGCTCTGTATGGGGATCGGGACCCGACCCAGCTTTTCTACCGCGGACAAGCACAGGAAATTGAAAGGGAAGATGGCTATTATGTGCTAACCCTGAGCCTGCCCTTTGTCACCAAGTCGAATGTCTCCCTGATGCGAAATGGCGATGAGCTCACCGTCCAGGTGGGAAGCTATAGAAGAAGCATCATCCTCCCTCGCACTCTGGCTGGTTTATCGGTCAAGGAGGCCAGGTTTGAGGATGAAAAGTTGCGCATCAGGTTTGAGCCAAAGAAATGATTGAGAGGGGGTGAGGACATGGGCGAGAAGATCCTCGAAGTCGAGCATGAGCCGGGAGAGGAGTATGTAATCCGCTTCAGACCCCATCGGCTTGGCTTGCTGCCAGAGGAAGCTAGGGGCCACGTCTATAAAGCGCGAAAGGAGATGCTGCTTGCCCTCAGGAGCCTTATCGATCGAGCTATCGAGCACGTGGAGGCGAGGGAAAAAGGCGAGGGAAAAGGCAAGAAAAAGGGCAGAACCAAGATTGAGATCGAGTGAAGAAAGGGGGATGGTTTGATGCAGCATTATGCTATGGAGCAGATGCGCAATGTTGTTCTGCTTTCCCATAGCGGTGCGGGGAAGACCTCGCTCTCAGAGGCTATGCTCTTCAACTCAGGGGCGATCACCCGTCTGGGCAAGGTGGATCAGGGCAACACCACTGCGGACTATGAGCCAGAGGAGGTGAAGCGCAAGATTAGCATCTACCTCTCCCTACTTCCCTGCGAGTGGCGGGGGTTCAAAGTGAACGTCATTGACACCCCGGGCTATGCTGACTTTGTCACCGAGGTCAAATCTGCGGTGCGTATCGCCGATGGAGCTATTATCGTTGTTTGTGCTGCTTCTGGCGTGGAGGTGGGCACTGAGCTGGTGTGGGGCTATGCCGAGGAGCACAAAATCCCCCGCCTCATCTTCGTCAACAAGATCGATCGAGAGAATGCGGATTTCTTTAAGGTGGTGGAGCAGCTTCAGTCTTGCTTCGGCAGGAGGTGTCTCCCGATACAGCTCCCCATCGGCTCTGAGGAGGATTTTCAGGGTGTGGTCGATGTGGCTAAAATGAAGGCCTATAGCGGTTCTCAGTGGCAGGAGGGGGAGGTCCCCGATTCTATGGCCAGTCAGGTGGAAGCATTTCGGGAGAAGCTGGTGGAGGCGGTAGCTGAGACTGACGATAACCTAATCGCCAAATATCTGGAAGGGGAGGAGCTCACCGAGGAGGAGGTCCTGACGGGGTTGCGAGCAGCGACCCTTGGGGGACAGGTTGTGCCCATCTTAGTCGGCTCCGCGCTAAAGAACATGGGCGTCAAAATGATGCTTGATGCCCTTTGCTACTACCTGCCCTCCCCTAAAGACCGGGACCAGGTCCGGGCGATAAACCATGGAACCAAGGAGGAGGAAACTATCGCCCTCGACCCCACCGCCCCCCTGGCGGCCCAGGTGTTCAAAACCAGCGCTGACCCCTATGTGGGCAAGCTTACCTATTTTCGCGTTTATGGCGGCACTATCCACAGCGATTCCACGGTGTGGAACAGCACCAAAAGCAAGGCGGAAAGAATTGGGCAGCTCTATATGCTCAGGGGCAAGGCTCAGGAGCCTGTGCCGCACCTGATCGCTGGGGATATAGGGGCTGTTGCCAAGCTGGCGGATACTGGCACCGGAGATACCCTTTGCGACCGAGACCATCCTTTGACCTTGCCCTTTGTGGAGCTTGCGCCGTCTGTCTTTAGCGTTGCCGTTCACCCCAAGACGAAGGCAGACTTGGATAAAATGGGAACGGCGCTGGCAAGGCTAACTGAAGAAGACCACTCCCTTCAGGTGCGCCGCGACCCCGATACCCTGGAGACCATCCTTTCTGGTGTCGGTGAAGCCCAGCTTGAGGTGGCTGCGGACAAGATGCTGCGCAAATTTGGCGTCGATGTCGGGATGGAAATCCCCAAGGTGCCCTACAAGGAGACCATCACTTTGGCCACCAAGGCTGAGTATAAGCATAAGAAGCAGACAGGGGGTCATGGTCAGTACGGGCATGTCTTCCTCGAGCTGGAGCCATTAGCCAGGGGTGAAGGGTACAAGTTTGGCCGGCGGGTTGTGGGGGGAGTGGTGCCCAAGAACTACATCCCGGCTGTGGAAAAGGGGGTTGCAGAGGCCATAAACGAGGGGGTATTGGCCAAGTATCCCGTTACCGACATCAAAGTAACCCTCTATGATGGCAGCTATCACAGTGTGGATTCTTCGGACATATCGTTCAAGATCGCCGGTGCCCATGCCCTGAGGAAGGGGCTCTCCCAGGCGCAGCCGGTGCTCATAGAGCCGATAATGAACCTGAGGATCACCGTTCCCGAGAGCTATATCGGGGATATCATCGGCGACCTCAATAGCAAGCGAGCCAAGGTATTGGGCATGAACCCTGAAGATGGCTTGAACATTATCGAGGCCCAGGCGCCAATGGCGGAGGTGCTTCGCTATGCCATAGACCTGAGGTCAATGACCCAGGGCAGGGGAAGCTACCAGATGGAGTTCAGCCACTATGAAGAGGTGCCGGCTCACGTTGTTCAAAAGATCATTGCTGAGAGGGAGAAACAGGGCTAACAAGCTCTCATCCTCTGGGGATAAAAAGTCACCGTCCGGCCTTTTGCTAGGCGGTGACTTTCTTATAATATGAGCCGATCTTTTTGGCTTAGCCTGAGAGAAGCTCCTTAAGCTTCTCAGCGAAGGCGGGGAGCACCTTCTTGTAGTCGCCTACCACCCCGAACTGAGCCTCCCTGAATATGTTAGCTTCGGCGTCCTTGTTTATGGCAATGATGTTCTTCGCCCCGGTGCATCCCGCCAGATGCTGGCTGGAGCCAGATAAGGCCACGCCAATGTAGAGGGTGGGGCTGATAATCTTGCCTGTGAGCCCAATCTGAAGGCTAGAAGGCACCCATCCATCATCGCAGGGAGGTCTGGTAGCCCCCACTGCCCCGCCGAGGAGCTTGGCCAGCGCCTCAAGGTCTTTGAACGCCTCAGGGCTGCCTATACCTCGTCCGCCGCAGATCACAACCTCGGCATCCTCCAGTTTGATCCCTACAATCTCCTCCTTCACCTTATCCACGATCTTGGTTCTGATCATGGACGGGTCCAGACCTGACTCGATGCTTATTACCTCCCCCTTCCCGGAATCGTCCCTTTCCCTGGGCTCCATCGCCTTGGCCCTCACGGTAGCCATCTGAGGACGGGTTTCACAGGCATAAACTCCTCTCGCATTTCCTCCATAAACGGGGCGGGTGCCAAGCATAAGCTTTGATTCGGGGTCAATGCTCAGCTCAATACAGTCCATGGCGACCGCGGTGTCCAACCTGAAAGCCAGCTTCGGAGCCAGGTCACGCCCTATTGCAGTCTGCCCCAAAAGCAGGATGTTTGGCGCAGCCTGCCTTACCACCTTTTCCATTACCGGTAGGTAGCTATCGGTCTGATAGTCGGCAAGAAGGGGATCGTCAACAACATAGACCTTGTCGGCACCAAAGGCGATAGCCTCACTGGCTAGGTTGCCAATGCCGCTGCCCATTAATACCAGGCTGACCTCTTCACCCAAAGTATCGGCTAGTGCCCTTGTCCCGCCGAGCATCTCTAAGGTGATGGGAGCCAGCTTGCCCTCGATAATCTCGCCACAAACCATTACCCCTTTATTCTCTGCCATTTATCTTACCTCCTTAGAAGCACTTGATAACCAGATTATATTAACTTGATCTCTCTGAGTTTTAGCGCCAGATTCGCCCCTGCATCCTCAGGGTTTTCACCCTCAATGATCTCACACTTCGCCTCCTTGACCGGAACGAAGAGCTTGAGTAGCTTGGCTCGTGCTCCAGCGGCACCTAGCTGCGAAGCATCGGCGCTGATGTCCTGAGCGGTCCATGTAGCAACTGGCTTCGTTTTTGCTGACATGATCCCTTTGAGCTTTGGATACCGAGGCTCGCCCAACTCGTTGCTTACCGTGATCAGCACCGGGGGAGAAACATCGACTACCTCATAGCCATCGGTGACCACTCTCTCCACCCTCACTTTGCCATCGACCAGCTCCACATTCTTGGCCACAGTTACACTGGGAATGCCTAAGAACTCGGCGATGCCCGAGCCCACCTGACCAGCATCCCAGTCGGCAGCTTGCCGGCCGCAGAAGATGACCTCGTATTCCCCTACCTTCTTGATCGCCATTGCCAGTGCATAGGCTGTGGAGCGACTATCAGCGCCTTCGAAGGCGGCATCCTCAAGCAAGACCATCTCATCAGCGCCCATGGCCAACGGCTTCTTGATTACATCCCCCACAAAGTCCTTGCCCAGGCTGATAACCGTGATCTTGCCCCCGTGAGCGTCTTTGATCCTTAGTGCTGCCTCCACCGCCTGTTCGTCAAAGGGGCTGACCACCTGCGATACCCCAGAGGCGGGGAGCACCTTTTTTGCCGCCTCATCTACCCTGAAACTGCCTGGCGGTGCCTCTGGGTCTGCTATCTGCTTTACACAAACGATCATATTGGGCATCGCTATCCCCCTTTCTTAAACTCGGGAATTATTTTTTAGTTCTGAGCCCTCTTTAGGCAAGTCTGGCGTTAAATTTATCATGGCAGTATGAGGGATGTCAAGGGGAAAATCCACATCCTGTGAGCTTCTTCTCTGTTGGAGGGGGCTGATGGTATAAAATTTTTTAGCTGATTAGGATAGGCCGACGGGGCATCATTGCTCTTGACTATTAGCTGAAATTATGGTAAAGTATTAACTCTTGCACAAAAAAACACAAAATTTAATGTTACATCTGTAGGAGTGATGCCTGTGGAAACTTTAATGACGACTAAGGAAGCAGCAACATACCTCAAACTAAATTACATGACCGTGTATAAGCTGGCCCAGAGGGGCAAGATCCCTGCTACCAAGGTGGGAGGGAACTGGAGGTTCAAAAAAGAGATACTCGATGATTGGATTGCCCGAGAGGCGGTAGCAGCGCGCGGTGATATTCTGGTCGTTGATGATGACCCCAGAGTGCGCGAGGTACTCGAGGAGGTCATTTCGGCGCAGGGTTATAAAGTGGTCGCTGTGGGAAGTGGAGAAGCAGCCCTAGAGAAGGTGGAGAAGCGGCATTACGACCTCATTTTCCTTGATCTGGTGTTACCAGGCATTAATGGCGTGGAGGCCCTGGCTGCGATAAAGGAAAAGGATAAGAAGGCAGTGGTGGCCATTGTCACCGGTTACGGCGATGACCCCATAGCCATGGAGGCCATGGCCCAGGGACCTTTGTTGCTCATTCGCAAGCCGTTTAAGGCTGAAGATATCCGGGAGGTCCTCCATGTGGTGATCAGGGCGAGGCGCTGAGCCACAGTAATGGGAGTTGAAGGGCAATGTGGGCACTGGTTGTCGGAATCGATAGTTTTGTGATAGCCTATTCGTTCGACGGGGAAGCTTTGAGGGCGAGGGAGGCCTCAAGATGAGCACTTTGGGGGAACTCCTCCGCCAGGGCAAGAAGAAAGAGATCTGGCAGAAGTACTGTGGTTTCATCGATTTTAGCGTTGAGGAGTTCATGGAAACCCAGAGGCACCTGCTCTTAGAGCAGTTGAGGCTGCTTAAGGATTGCGAGCTGGGATATAGGCTGCTGTGGGGGATGAAGCCTTCTGGCGTGGAGGAGTTTCGCCAGCGGGTTCCTTTGACTACCTACAAAGATTATACCACCTACTTGCTGGAGAAAAGGGAGGATGTTCTGCCTGAGAAGCCCATATTGTGGCAGCGGACCTCGGGAAGGTCTGGGGAGTACTCTGCTAAATGGGTCCCGGTCACCGAGAGGCTTTATCGAGAGGTGGCAACATACACTGTTGCTTGGGGCATTTTTTCATCCTGTAAACGAAGAGGCGACATTGTTATACGGGATCATGCTAAGATGCTCTACGGCATGGCTCCCCCACCCTTTGCCTCCGGGGCGCTGGGGCATTGCATTGAAGGTGAGCTTTCGTTAGATGTGATGCCTCCGTGGCGTGAAGCGGAAGAGCTGCCCTTTCAGGAGAGGATAATGGAGGGCTTCTCTCTGGCCCTGCTTAAGGGGGTCGATTATATTTTTGCCGTTTCCAGCGTCCTGGTGGCAATAGGAGAGCAGTTTAGCCAGGGGAGCGGGGGCAGGCTTTCCGCCATGCTTTCCCATCCCCGGGCTTTGCCTCGCCTGGCGAAAGGGCTGATCAAAAGCAAGCTGGCAGGGCGGCCGCTACTGCCCAGGGATATATGGAACCTGAAGGGAGTGTTCTCCGCGGGCATGGATACCAGCATCCTGAGAGAGAGGATAAAGTATTATTGGGGCAGATACCCCTTGGAGGCCTACGGTTCCGCGGAGCTGCTTGCGGCTGCCTTCCAGACATGGGACTACAAGGACATGGTCTTTGTCCCCACTATAGCTTTCCACGAATTTATTCCCGAGGAGGAGCTTCTGAGATCGAGGAGGGATCGGAGCTATCGACCGCGCACCGTGCTCCTTGACGAGGTCGAGGCGGGGCAGCGATATGAAATCGTGTTTACCAGCCTCCTGGGGGGGCCATTTGTCCGCTACCGGATGGGCGATATGCTTGAGGTAACGGCGCTGCGCAATGAGGAGCTGAACATAAATCTGCCCCAGGTAGCCTTTTACGGCCGCTGCGATGACATTATCGATATCGGCGG
>JADFVG010000039.1 GCA_015222405.1 Chloroflexota bacterium | reverse complement strand
GCCTGGATGTTGTACCACGAGGTGGGCATCTCCTTTTCCGTCAATATAACCTTTGTCTCCATTCCTCCTCCTTTTTTGAACTATAGGCTGTGGTTGACGTATCGCCTCTCTTGGCGTTCTCACCTCCTTTTTCGAGCTAGTCGCTATGTCACATTATAAGGCTTCGCAGCTGTCTTGCCTCCTCTTTGGCTATTGCTCTCTGCTTGCTCTGACAGCCGAAAAGCATCTCAACCTTTCTCGTCATAACAAAAAACCCGCCCCTAAAGGGGCGGAGTTTATATCCGCGGTGCCACCCTTCTTAGTCTTCTCCCATCTGGGGAGGAAGGAGAAAGACCATCTCGTTCGTCAGGTACGGAGACGATGTCCTCCGCTCACCTCGATACCCTGGGCCTTGATAACGGTGCCCTTCCGTCAAAGCCTACTCAGTTCTCCCTTTCGGTTTGCAGCTCCCAAGTCCATTCAGCCTCTGCGCCAGCATCGGGCTCACACCTTATCCCGACTCTCTGAGCCTCGCTGGAGGCCTACTACTCTTGTTCGTCGCCTTTTCCAGCTATTCAGATTTTTCAATATAGCAAGCTAGCTCACTTTTGTCAATAGCTGCGATAGCAGCAGGTGGGCTTCACTCCTCGGCAGGGGTTACCTCCAGGGTGCCCTTCCATCCACCCATCTCGATCTCGTACTTGCCCGGTGTATCGAACGTGAGGGTAAACACAACCGCTCTCGTCTCACCCGCTGGCACTGGTACCTCCGTCTTACTCCTTTCGTCTTCCTTATCGTTGATCTTCAAGATTGTCGTATAGGTGCCCTCCGAGTCTCCTGGATTGGCGATCACCACAGTGATGGTGGCCTGCTCTCCTACCCCTACCTCGTGTGGGGAGATGTCGAGGTTCGCCACATAGCACTCCGCTGGCTCATCCGATGAATCGCTGGTGGCGGCACGCCAGCCCGCGGTCAAGCCTCCAACCAGTACCAGAGCCATGAGGATAAAGAAGATATTCCTGAACACCAAGAACCTTTTGGTCTTCATATCCTTTCCTTCATCGGGCGAGGCTTCATTATGCTAGCTTGCTCGCCCTTTGTCAACGTCCTGGCTTATCACGCCGCTGCCCTTCACCGCTGATGAGCTTTGTGCTAGAATTGCCCTGCCATCATGACGATAAAGGCGGTCTTTTTCGACTTCTTCAATACCCTGGTGGACTACGATCCTCCCCGCGAGCGGTTGCAGGTCGCAGCTTGCCGCGAGTTTGGCATTGAAATTGAGCCGCAGGCGATGCGCCAGGCGCTTTCTGGTGGCGATCAGCTCTACTATCAGGAGATTGCTCGCCTTCCCGAGAGCAAGCGCTCGGCGATGGAGAAGATGGACCTCTACGCCCGGTATGAAGCCAAGGTTCTGCAAGAGGTGGGGGTAGAGGTATCCGATGAGGAGGCGCTCAAGATCATGGCTAAATTCGGCGCCTTGATGCGCCAGTTGGGGGCCAAGTTTGTCCTTTTCGATGATGTCGAGCCTGCCCTGGCCCAGCTCAAAGGCCGGGGGCTGACCCTGGGGCTGATCACCAATTTTGACCGCGACCTCCCCCCCATCTGCGATGAGCTCGGTCTTTCCTCTTATCTCGATTTCCTGGTCACTTCACTGGCGGTAGGTGCAGTAAAGCCCGACCCCGCCATCTTTAATGCTGCTTTGGAGCGCGCCGGGGTCAATGCCTCCGAGGCGATGCATGTGGGAGACCAGTATCACTCCGATGTCCTGGGGGCGCGGAACGCCGGCATCAGCCCGCTGCTCATCGACCGCGACGACTTGCATCCGGAAATCAGCGACTGCCCCAGGATCAGGAGCCTCGAGGAGGTGGTGGGGTATCTTTGATACACCTCCTCACAGGCTAGGGGGTGGACAATAGGTCTAGCGGTGCTATAATGGCGCAATAGTGTGCTGCGGGAACAGCTAGGTGGATTTTAAGACGGTAATGAAGGAGGCAAGAATGGAAGCTGCACCATCTATCGTAAATAGAATGATACGTGCTGCAAAACTGGATGTTGACCTCTATGAGGAGGTTGAGGCAGATACCACGGCTAATGGTCAAGCCTTTCTCGCAGTGCTCATAGCCAGTTTGGCGGCTGGCATCGGAGTTGGCATTGTAGGCGTGGTCGAAGAGGGAGGGCTGTGGTTCCTCTGGGGACTTCTTCTCGGTCTGGGTACAGCCATAGTTGGCTGGCTCGCATGGTCCCTTTTGGCCTACTGGCTGGGCACCACCATATTTAAAGGCCCGGAGACCTCAGCTACTTACGGCGAGTTGATGCGCACTATCGGTTTCTCAAATTCCCCCAGGGTGCTGAGTTTCTTTATCTTTATACCCTTTATCGGAAGCCTGATTGCTTTCGTCGTGTCGGTATGGGCGCTGGTTGCTGGCGTCATCGCAGTCAGGCAGGCCTTGGACTTCTCCACCGGGCGGGCTATCGGCACCTGTGTCGTGGGCTGGATTATCTACCAGTTGATTGTATTTCTGGTTGTAGGTCTGGTGATAGGCCTGGCTTAGCAGCCTGGGGGAGGTGGTAGGGCATCTTTGACCCGGCCACCCTCAGGTACGTGTTGGGAAGACTTGGTGTTGGCTTGTCACGAGGGCACTCAGTGTGATAATATGGATGCCCTAGTTATCTGTGGGGAAAGGAGGGAACATGACCGCAGGGAAGCAAGCCGAGCTCCAAATCGTTTGGCACCAGGTTACTGTCATTGAGAGGTTTTCTTCTGTGCTCTATCCGCTTGACATATTGGAGTTGCTTAAGCAAATACCCACCATCGGCTACGTTGTTCCAGAACTCGTGCTAAGAGGAACTCTTGAAGCGGGCAAGCCCATTGCAACAAAAGGCGACGTTGAGCTCATAATAGATCAGGACAAGAAGACAGTAGGAGTTAAAGGGCGTGACCCAGATAACGCGGTGGAGTCATTTCAGGAACTTCGTCAGTTCTGTTTAGAACGGTTGGATCCTTCGCCTGGCCTGACAACCCAGTATGTTGAGTTTGATGGGCAAGGCTGGGCAAAGTCTGAAAAAGATCCAACCGAGATTTGTAGCCGATTCTGGGCGAGTTATACTCCGCTTCGAGACCTAGGCAGGATGCTAGAGGCAGATGTAACCAATTTTGGCTTGCAGCTTGTTCCTTCGAATAAAGACCCGAATGACCCAGAGTGGTTCCACATTTACATCGAGCCGTTGATCTTTTCGAGCCGCAGGCGCTATCGCCTCAGATGTATCTGGAGAGGATCAGACTTGGAGCAACTTCTTATGAAATTCTCCAAAGTTGAGGATAGTTTAGAGAGACTAATATCAAAGATCGAGGGTTGAGAAATGCCGGTAAGATTGTTCGGGTTAGAAGGTGGGGTAGGCTTAGAGAGTGTCGAAGCCAGGACTTCAATCGAGCTAATCGGCGAGACGCCGGTGCGCGGCGAAATCGGGGAGACCTTAGCCCACGCTACCTATATTAGCGAGGAGTTTAGGAGCTTCGTTCCCCCCGTGCTCAGACTTGAGGAGCCGACCTTTGAGGACCAACCGCAGTTATGCCGCGTGCCCCAAAATGGCAAGAGCAGAACAATTGAAATAAGCGTACCTGAACTGGGAGGGTTGACCAAAGCTGACCCCATTTTGACTAACAGAGTACGTCGTTTGCTCACAGTTCTTTGGGCGATTGTTGTATCAAGAGCTTTGCAGGTTGGTTTTCCCCTAGTCATGACAACGGTATCTACATTCGAGGATCCGACCGAGCAGGAACGTAAGGCTGTGCTTCGCTTGACCTGTAATGCAAGTGCTGTGCAGGCGATAGCGTTCTGGGACAGCCTAGAGCCGGACTTGCAGGATTGGCTTGCAACATTGAGTGAAGCCGACCGCGCAACGTTCATCACTAAGTTGTCTTTGAGAGTACATTGGCACTAGTTAGTTCAGGTTCATCTATATTTGATGACTTCTTTCATTTGGCGTCGCAGGCTATCAAGGACACGGAGTCGAGTGAAGGAGCGTTGCGCACGGCCATAAGCCGTGCATACTACGCGGTGTTTCTGACGGCTCGCGACCAACTGTTTGGACCAGACGAAACCGGACTCACGTCAAGTAAGCGAAAAAAGCTAAGGAAGAAATTCGGGCAAAAAAAGAGGCCGGTGGGGAGCCATGATTGGATTATCTTTGCGATCTCTGACATCAAGCCCACGGTGACTGTGCGTCCGCTAACTCTACAGTCGCAGGTGAGTCAACTGAAGGAGGCCCGAGTCCACGCTGACTACCATTTTACTTCTCAGAACCTCCAAGGCATACCCTATAATACTTGGCGGGAATATGCTACCAAGGTCGTAGAACTTGCATCTCAGGTGCTACCCGTAGCAAGGCAACTGCCGCCCTACCCGTAGAGGTGCACCGCGGATCTCCTCAGCAAGATTGGCAAAAGGCTTCCTTTAGAAAGGGGTTAGCTATGACAAATCCAAACACGCATAACACTGAGGTCTCTGCTCCGAGTCACCCCCTTCCCATCGTCTGTAGCGTTTGAGAAAGCGCCTCCTGCCATCTCTCTCCCGGGCGCTTGATATTTAGCCGCACCTGGTTTGTCCCCGCCTTCACCCCATCGCCCAATGCGCTCTCCAGAAGCGCCCTTTCCACCTTCCCCAGTTTCTGTTCGATGCCCGCCAAAAATGACCCACATGGGTCAGGGCTAACGGTACTTTCGGGCATTGCGCTGGCTCTCTCAAGGCGGTATAAGGGAACTAGTTGTGTTGCGGTCCCAGGCAGGCACCATACTTTCTTTTCATCTCCTTTGACTGCCCACAGGCATTACCTCCTGCTGGTGGGCAGGCGAAAGAGCTGAAGAACAGAGAGAGAAAATGGGAATACTGAAGAAAACAGGGTCGGTACTGTTGTGGTGTTTGGGCTACATATTTGTAGGGTTATGTTCTTGCATAATAGTCTTACTGGATGTCATCAATATGCACTCAAGGTCTGTGCTGCGTACAGCGCGCTCCCGGTAACACTGAGGTCTCTGCTCCGAGTCACTCCCTTGCCATCGTCTGTAGCGTTTGAGAAAGCGCCTCCTGCCACCTCTCGCCCAGGCGCTTGATGTTTAGCCGCACCTGGTTTGTCCCCGCCTTCACCCCATCACCCGGGGCTTGCTCCAGAAGCGCCTTTTCCACCTTCTTGCCCGCCGCCATCTGGAGCACTATCTGCCCCTCATCTACGGCAATGGACTTCACCCCGGCTTCGAGGGCCAGGATTTTGACCTTCACCGCATAGAGGAGATTTTTCACCTGCGGCGGCACGGTCCCGAACCTGTCCCCCAGCTCCTCAGCCATGTCATCCACATGCCTTGTGGAGCCGAGCTTCGCCAGCCGCTGGTAGACGATGAGCCTGGTGTCGAGGTCGGATACATAATCATCGGGGATGGAGGCAGAAAGGGGCAGGTCTATGGTCGGCGGCTGGGGCGGTGAAGCCCTTTCTTTAGGTCGGCCTCCGGCCTTCAATTGCTCCACTGCCTCCGACAGCATGCGACAATAAAGGTCGAAGCCCACGGCGCCGATGTGTCCGCTCTGCGCTGCCCCCAGGATATTGCCTGCGCCTCGAATCTCTAGGTCCCTCATCGCAATTCTGAAGCCGGCGCCCAGCTCCGTAGCCTGGAAGATGGTCTTGAGCCGCCTCTGGGCTTGGGGGGTGAGAAGCTTGCCCTTGGTATAGAGGAAGTAGGCATAGGCGCGGTTGGTCCCCCGCCCTACCCTGCCTCGAAGTTGATAAAGCTGGGCCAGCCCCAGCCTGTCGGCATCGTTGATGATGATGGTGTTCACATTGGGGATATCCAGCCCCGACTCGATGATGGTAGTGCACGCCAGGACATCGATCTTGCCCTGGGAGAAATCGAGCATGACATGTTCAAGCTGCTCCTCGGGCATCTGTCCGTGGGCGATGGCGATCTCAGCCTCGGGCACAAGCTCTGCCAGGTGGGAGGCGATTCGGCGGATGCTGTGCACCCGATTATGAACAAAGAAGACCTGCCCGTTGCGGTCGAGTTCCCTCAGCACCGCCTTCCGGATCAAGCCCTCATCGTATTCGGCGACATAGGTCTTTATCGGCAGGCGCTCCTCGGGAGGAGTTTCCATGGTGCTCATATCGCGCACCCCCGAAAGCGACATGTGAAGGGTGCGGGGGATCGGGGTTGCGGTCAGGGTGAGCACATCGATCTCCTTTCGCATCTGCTTCAGGTGCTCCTTATGCCCGACGCCGAAGCGCTGCTCCTCATCGATGATCACCAGCCCCAGATTCTTGAACGCTACATCCTTTTGCAGCAGGCGGTGGGTGCCGATGCAGATGTCGATGGTGCCCTTCTTCAGCCCGTCGATGGTCTCTTGCTGCTCCTTTTCCGAGCGAAATCGGCTCAAGACCTCCACATTTAGGGGAAAGGCGCTCAGGCGCTCTTTGAAGGTGGCAAAATGCTGCTGGGCGAGCACCGTTGTCGGCACCAGGACTGCCACCTGAGCACCATCCATCACCGCCTTGAAGGCTGCTCTCAGGGCGACCTCCGTCTTGCCATATCCCACATCGCCGCACACCAGCCGGTCCATGGGCTTAGCCCGCTCCATGTCCTCCTTGATCTCCACAACCGCCTGGACTTGGTCTGATGTCTCCAAATAGGCGAAGGAGGCCTCCAGGTCCTCCTGCCAGGTGGTGTCGGCGGCGAAGGCGAAGCCGGGGACGACTTCCCTTGCCGCATAAAGGTCGATGAGCTCCTTGGCCAGCTCACCCGCTGCCCGCCTCACCCTTTGCTTCGCCCGAGTCCACTCCTGGGTGCCCAATCGGCTCAGTGCTGGCGGCTGAGCGCCGGTGCCGATGTAGCGCCCCACCCTGTCCACCTGGTCTGCGGGCACATAGAGCCTATCGGCGGCGGCATATTCCAGAATCAGGTACTCCCGCTCCGCCTCTTCCAGGCTCATCATCGTGGTTCCGGCAAAACGGGCGATGCCATGCTCGATGTGCACCACATAGTCCCCCACCGCCAGCTCGGAGAGGAATCCCGCCTGGCGTATCGGTCGCCTCCGCACCCGGCGCCGCTTTTTAGTGAAGCCAAAAAGCTCAGCGTCAGTGAAAA
Organism: Chloroflexota bacterium; assembly: GCA_015222405.1. GTDB lineage: Bacteria > Chloroflexota > Dehalococcoidia > E44-bin15 > E44-bin15 > JADFVG01. The sequence continues at coordinate 1,156 of JADFVG010000039.1, read as the reverse complement.
GGGTGAGCGAGTCCATAGCCCACCCCTGAGCCAGCGAGCCCTGGACTAAGGCCACGGAGCCTGGGGGTGGCGGGTTTTCGATGGCGGAAAGCGGGGGAGCAATGATGTCCTCTTCCTCGAGGAGCTCTGAGAGCCTCCTTGCCTGGTGGGAAACGATGACAATGCGGCGCTTTTTTCCCACCATCTCGTGGGCATCCTGGAGGAATGCTGTAAGTTTTCCTCCGTAGCTGGGGGTGGAGGAGAAGGTGATTGCAGGCTGGGCTTCATCCCAATCGCCCTGCCATGACCAGAGGTCAAGACGACTGTCTATCCCCTTTATCCTGGCCCAAAGCTCATCCCAGGTGAGGTAGGGCAGGGGGAAATTTGGCGGCAGCTCACCCCGCACCGTCTGCTCCTTTCTCAGCTCGCTGGCCTCGGCATCCAATTGCTTGACCGCCTCCTCGATCTGGAGCGGCTGGTCGAGGATGAGGATGGCTTCCTGCGGCAGGTAATCTGTGAGGTTGCCGCTGCTAAAGAGAGGGGTGTAGAACTCACCCTCATCAACCTGCTCCCCGCTGAGAAGCTTTTCCACCTCCTGTTCAAACCTTTTTCGAGCTTCGATGTGGCAACTCGAAAGGTCAAGTTCATTTAGGATGTCTTTAGGCTTTAGCCCCCTGCTCGAAAAGATTTCTCTGGCGGGGACGATGGTTATTGAGTCCACCAGCCTCAGGGAGCGCTGCGTTGTCGGGTCGAAGAGGCGGATGCTCTCCACTTCATTGCCCACGAGCTCGATCCTGGCCGGCAGGTCGCTACCGGGGGGATAGATATCCAGGATGCCGCCGCGGCGGCTGAAGCTCCCCGGCACCTCCACCATATTCTCCCACACGTAGCCCATATCCCTCCATTGTGCCAGCAGCTTGTCCAGATCGACCCTCATCCCCTGGCTGATGACGAGGTAGGCGAAATCGGAGGGGGAGATGGTCTTATGTGCCAGGGCTGGGGCTGAGGCGATAACCACTGGGGGCTTGTCCTGGCTATCTACCCCTTTCAAAATGGAAAGGGCCTTGATTCGCTGCTGAATCGTTGATGGGTCGGAGGCAAGGCGCTCATAGGGGAGGGCATCGGGTTCGGGGAAGATCATGATCGGGGCCTCGCCCAGCCAGGAGGCGAGCTGGTC
>JADFVG010000038.1 GCA_015222405.1 Chloroflexota bacterium | reverse complement strand
CAGAAGCTGAGGCAAAAGGCGGCCGAGGAGAATCTTCTCAGCGGCGTGGTAACCTTCCGTCATCATCCTCGCCTTGTGCTTTATCCTGAGGTCAAGCTTACCTACTTGACCAGCCTCTCAGAACGGATTAGACTTTTAACCAGCCTGGGAGTGGAGCTTATCGTTGCCCTTTCCTTCACCTTGGAGTTAGCGCAACTTAGTGCTCGGGAGTTTGTCTCTTTATTGCAGCGACATCTCAAGATGCGCGCGCTGGTGATCGGGCCCGACTTTGCCCTGGGGATGGGGAGAGGGGGGGATGCCTCCGCCCTTCAAGCCTTGGGGCAGGAGCTCAACTTTAGGGTAGAGCTGGTGCCAGCAAAGGAGTGGCGGGGGGAGGTGGTGAGCAGCACGGCGATTCGCCTTGCCTTAAGCCAGGGTGATCCGAGAAAGGTGAGCCAGCTTTTGGGGCGGCGCTTCAGACTGGCAGGACAGGTAATAACGGGCGATGAACGGGGCAGAATGCTGGGCTTTCCTACGGCAAATATCGCCCCCGACCTGGAGCAGGCCCTTCCTGCCGATGGGGTCTATGCCACGCGCGCCTTTGTCGGCGAAGTGGTCTATAAGGCGGTGACAAACATCGGCATCCGCCCCACCTTTGGCGGTAGCCAGCGGCTCATCGAGGTTCACCTCCTTGATTTTGAAGGGGAGCTTCATGGGCAAGAGCTGGAGATCGAGCTGGTGGAGCAGCTTCGCGGTGAGATCCGGTTTGCCAGTGCCGAGGAGCTTAAGGCTCAGATAGCCCGGGATGTGGAGGGGGCAAGGGCGTTATTATCATCTTGAAGTGCTCCTGAGCAGAGGAAGGGAACTTGAGAAGCGGAGCCATGGGGAATTGGGAATCACTTACCAGTGAGCAGCACCGTCGTCTGCTGAAAAGAGGGGTTGCTGAGATCATCGTTGAGGAGGAGCTGGCGAGGATGCTTGAGGCGGGCAGGCCTCTTCGCCTTAAGCAGGGCTTCGATCCCAGTTGCCCTGACATTCACCTCGGTCATGTGGTGGGGCTGAGGAAGCTGCGCCAGTTTCAGGAGCTGGGGCATCAGGTTATCCTCATCGTTGGCGACTGGACGGCCCAGATCGGCGACCCTAGCGGCGAGTCGGCCACCCGCCCTATGCTTTCCCCTGAAGAGGTGCGCACCAACGCCGAAACCTACCTCAAGCAGTTCTTTAAGGTAGTGGATAGGGATAAGACTAAGGTGGTGTGGCAGAGCGAGTGGTTTGGCAAATTCGGCCTCAGCGATGTCATAAGTCTTACCAGCAAGTTCACCGTGGCTCAGATATTGGCCAGGGAGGACTTCGCAAAAAGGCACGCCGCAGGTCGCCCCATCGCCCTCACCGAGTTCCTTTACCCCTTGCTTCAGGCCTATGATTCGGTCATGATCGAGGCCGATGTCGAGTTTGGCGGTACCGACCAGAAGTTCAACTGCCTCGTCGGGCGGGAGCTGCAGCAGAGGGCGGGGCAGCCCCCGCAGCAGGTCTTCCTTGTTCCCTTGCTTGTGGGAACCGACGGCAGCCAGAAGATGTCAAAGAGCCTGGGCAACTACATCGCCATCGACGAGCCGCCCAACGATATGTACGGCAAGGTGATGAGCATCCCTGATGAGCTGATGATGGACTATTTTGAGCTTTTGACCGATGTGCCTGATGAGGAGCTTGCAGGGTTTCGGCAGGAGCTGGCCACTGAGTCGGTGAACCCGATGGAATTGAAGAAGCGCCTAGCCCGGGAGATAGTCAGGGAGTTTCATGGCGAAAAGCCCGCCAATGAGGCGCAGGAACATTTCGAGAGGGTAGTGCAACGGAAAGAAATGCCTGAGGAAATCGAACCATATCCTGTTTCCTTTGACTATTTAAGAGAGCTTCATAGGCAACTTCTTATCAGAAAAGGGACTATTCCTGCAGACCCTGCTGCTACCAAGGTCGTAGCTCCTGATAACATTGATAGCCTGAACTTCCTGATACAGGTAGTTGGTACAAACACACATCAATATATTAAAGTCCATGTAGGGGAGTTTCTACACCTTTCGGGGCTAGTTAGTAGCAGTTCCGAGGCAAAAAAACTGGTGGCTCAAGGGGCTATCAAACTCGATGGCGTGAAGATAGACTCTTTTACTTCTACGAGGCCGATAATGCATGGCAGCGTAATACAGATACGCAAGCGCCGCTTTGTGAGAATAATCGATGCCGATAAGAGAACCTGAGAAAGGTTCCCTATTTACCCCTCTCCTTTAAGTCATGTCAGGTCGGGCAAAATGCTTCCTAATATTGATGATTAGCGGTATAATATCTGAAAATTGCTAAATATGGAGGCATAGAATGCAGTTGCGCATTCCCGGTCCAACCCCGATCCCCCCTGAAATCCTGAACGTGCTGAGCAGGCAGATGATCAATCATCGCGGCCCCCAGTTCGCTGAGCTTATTCAGGGAATGACCGCCATCCTGAAGCAGATGTTTCAGACCAAGGGGGATGTTCTCATCCTCACTGGCTCGGGCACAGGAGGGATGGAGGCCGCCATCGTTAATACCCTCTCACCCGGGGACAAGGTGCTGGTGGTGTCCAATGGTGCTTTTGGCGAGCGCTTCGCCGACATCGCCGAGGGCTTTGGCGCTCAGGTTGAGAGGCTTCGCTTTGAGTGGGGCTCTCCTGTCGATCCCGAAACGGTGCGCCAGGCACTAGCCAGGGACCCCGGCGTTAAGGCGGTGCTGGTAACCCACAACGAGACCTCTACCGGGGTAACTAACGATCTGGCTTCCATAAGCGCCGTAGTGAAAGAGTTTGAAAAACTGCTTCTGGTGGATGCCATAAGCGGCCTGGGCGCCATTGACCTCCCCACCGACGCCTGGGGCTGCGATGTGGTAGTTACAGGCTCTCAGAAGGGCTGGATGGTGCCGCCGGGGCTGGCCATGGTCAGCGTCAGCGAGAAGGCATGGCAGGCGCAAGCTGAGGCCAGGATGCCAAAATACTACTGGGATTTCGCTAAGGCAAAAAAAATTCTGGACGAAAAAGGACAGACGCCCTGGACTCCGGCCATTTCCATGTTCTTCGCCCTTGCTGCTGCCCTCGAATTGTTTCAGCAGGAGGGACTTCAAAACATATTGGCTCGGCATGCGCGGGTGGGCAACAAGGCCAGGGAGGTGGTGAAGTCGCTGGGGCTTCCCCTTTTCCCCGAGGACAACTGCGCCTCAAACACGGTTACTGCGGTCAGGGCTCCTGAGGGGCTTGATGTCAAGAGACTGCTCGGAATTCTCAGGAAGGAGCATGATGTGGTCCTCGCTGGGGGGCAGCAGAGGCTGGAGGGAAAGATATTTCGTATCGGTCACCTGGGCTATGTAGCTGAGGAGGATATGGAGGTAGTCGGCCAAGCGTTGCGGATCGCCCTGCCTCAGGCGGGCTTCGTCGGAGCGAGATAAGAGAGGAGGCTGAAATGGAAATCGAGGAGATCGGGGTCGGAGCTCGGTTGGGAATGCGGGGGCTAAAGAATAGAGGCATGATGGAAATCTCTGAGAATCCAAAGAGCGGGGATTTTGTCCTCGTTATCAGCAAAGGCATCCGCAGGAGGTGGCTGATGTTCAATGTCCCTCAGGGGATGTGGCGAGTGAAGTGCTCCAAGGAAGAGGTCTCTGAGGCGATGAATAAATTCCTGGCGGAGAAGATTTTGGCATGAAGGTTCTAGTTGCAGACCCCATTGCTCAAGAGGGCATCGAAGCCCTGCGCGCTCATGCTGAGGTGGATGTGAGGCTGGGGATGAGCCCCGATGAGCTTATCGCCATCATTAGCGAATACGATGCTCTGGTGGTGAGAAGCGATACCCAGGTCTCCAAGGAGGTTATCGAAGCTGGGGAGAAGCTTCAGGTTATCGCCCGCGCCGGGGTGGGCGTGGACAATATCGATGTTGAGGCCGCAACCAGGAAGGGCATCGTGGTGGTCAATGCCCCCTCGGGGAACATCATCTCCGCTGCGGAGCACACCATCGCCCTCATGCTGGCTATGGCCCGCCATATCCCCCAGGCCAACGCTGTGCTGCGGTCTGGGCAGTGGCGCCGCCACGATTTCATCGGCGTTGAGGTGAGGGGTAAGACGCTGGGGATAATCGGCCTGGGCAATGTTGGCACTGAGGTGATGAGGCGAGCCAAGGGATTGGAGATGCGCATCGTTGCCCATGACCCCTTCGTCTCCCTGGAGTACGCCGGCACCCTGGGAGTGGAGCTGGTCTCCTTGGATGAACTGCTGAGGCAATCGGACTTCATCACCCTGCACACCCCCCTCAGCGAGTTGACCAAGGGTCTAATAGGTGCTAAAGAACTAGCCAAGGTCAAGCCAACGGTTTGCCTTATCAATTGCGCCCGAGGTGGCATTATCGATGAGCAGGCCCTGTTCGAGGCTGTTGAGAAGGGAAAGGTGGCTGCTGCCGCCATCGATGTCTTCGCCGAGGAGCCGGTGACGGAAAGCGTCCTTTTCCAGAGCGATAGGATCATCGTTACCCCCCATCTGGCAGCCTCCACTGCCGAGGCTCAGACCACTGTTGCCCTGGATGTGGCGGAGCAAATCGGCGCTGCCCTTAGGGGTCAGCCCCCCAGGTATGCGGTTAATGTTCCCTTCATCCCACCGGAGACCGTTGCTGTGGTGGGCCCTTTCCTCGGCGTATCTCAGCATATCGGCAGGTTGCTCACCCAGCTTGCTAAGGGGCAGATGAGCGCCATCAGCATCAAGTATGAAGGTGAGATTGCCAATCATGACACTGCGGTGCTGAAGGCGGCGATTATCGGTGGTCTTCTGGAAACCATTAGCGAGGAGAGGGTTACCCTGGTCAATGCCCACCTCATCGCTCAGAGGAGGGGGCTGAAGATCACGGAGCACAAGGACTCTATCTGTGAAAACTATGGCAATCTGGTTACCGTGGAGGTGAGGACCAGCGTCGGGCAGACTACGGTGGCGGGCACGGTGATGAGGGGTGAGCCCCATATTGTTCGGGTGGATGATTACTGGATCGATGTCGTGCCCAGCGGAGGCTATTTCCTTTTCAGCGACCATCGCGACCGCCCCGGGCTTATCGGGACGGTGGGCATCATATTGGGCCAGGCTGATATTAATATCAGCTCGATGCAGGTGAGCAGGCTTGAGCCCAGAGGTCAGGCGCTCATGGTGCTGGGGCTCGATGAGCCTGTTGGCGAGGAGCAGCGGGAGCAGCTCCTCGCTATCCCCGATATCTATACCATAAAGATGGTGAAGCTCTGACCTTGCTCTGTAGCTCTTGGGGAGGTGATCGCTGTGGTGGATATCGAACGGGCAAAAAAAAGGATCGAAGAGCTTAGGGAACAGATCAACCACCATAACTATCGTTACTATGTGCTCGACAGCCCTGAGATCAGCGATGTCGAATATGATGAGTTGATGAAGGAGCTGCGGAAGCTTGAGGAGGAGCACCCGGAGTTCATCACCTCCGAATCCCCGACGCAGCGGGTGGGTGCTGCCCCAGTAGAAGCCTTCGGCGTTGTCGAGCACCGCGAGCCGCTACTCAGCCTGGCCAACGTCTTTTCCTACGATGAGCTAGCTGCTTGGTATCGTAGAAACTCTAACCTCATGCCCGGGCTTCCCACGGACTTTGTTTGCGAGCTCAAACTGGATGGGCTTGCTGTCGCCCTGACCTATGAGGATGGGCGTTTCGCTGTTGGCGCAACTAGGGGTGATGGCTATCGCGGCGAGGATATCACTCAGAACCTGAGAACCATCAGGAGCATACCCCTGGTCGTGCCCAAGGATGCGCCACCTAGGTTTGAGGTTCGGGGGGAGGTCTATCTTTCTAAGGCAGGCTTCAGAAAGCTAAACGAGGAGCGGGCTAGGGAAGATCAGCCCCTTTTTGCCAACCCGCGAAACGCCGCTGCTGGCTCGGTGCGCCAGCTTGACCCTAGGGTTACCGCCAGGCGGCCCCTTGATATCTATATCTACGGCCTGGGCTGGGTTGAGGGAACGGTGCCTGAAACCCACTGGGAAACCTTGGAATACCTCAAGTCTCTGGGATTCAAGGTAAACCCCTATAATGCCCATGTCTCTCAACTCGATGAGGTGGGGGAATACTACCAGCACTGGGTTGAGGAAAGGGAGAGGATCGAATTTGAGGCTGATGGTGTTGTTATTAAGGTCAATCCCTTTGATTTACAGCGACGACTGGGCACGGTGGGGCATGACCCTCGCTGGGCAGTAGCCTACAAGTTTCCCGCCATCCAGGCCACAACCCGCCTTCTGGACATCGGTATCAGCGTGGGGCGAACCGGAAGCCTTAACCCCTATGCCATCCTGGAGCCGGTCTCCATCGGCGGGGTGACCATCAAGCAGGCGGCGCTGCACAATGAGGAGGACATTCATCGCAAGGACATTCGCATTGGCGACAGAGTGCTTGTGCAGCGTGCTGGCGATGTCATCCCTCAGGTGGTCGCCCCTGTGGCCTCCAAGCGTAGCGGGAGGGAGAAGGTCTTTGTCATGCCCTCCCGCTGTCCCGTCTGCGGCAGTGAGGTGGTCAAGCCTGAGGGGGAGGTCATGGCTCGCTGCACCAATGCCTCCTGTCCCGCCCAAATCCTCCAGAGCCTGACTCATTTTGTCTCTCGGGGTGCTATGGACATTGATGGCATCGGTGAAAAACTGGCGGCCGCCTTGCTCGAAAAAGGGCTGGTAAAAGATGTTGCCGATCTCTACTCGCTCCACGAGCATGAGCAAGAGCTTATCGATCTGGAAAGAATGGGCGAAAAAAGCGCCCAGAATGTACTCGGTGCCATCGAAAGGAGCAAGAGCCGCCCCCTGTCGCGGGTGCTTTTTGCTCTCGGTATCAGGCACGTCGGCGCCGAGACCGCAGAGCTTCTTGCCCGCCACTTTGACAACATTGATAGGTTGGCCAATGCCTCTCAAGAGGAGCTTCTTGAGGTAGCCACCATCGGACCCAAGATTGCTGAAAGCATCCATGCTTTCTTTAGACAGGAGTCAAACCGCGAGATCATCAAAGAGCTAAGGAAGAAAGGGGTCAGGTTGGAGGCTGAGGTCGCCAAGCCGGAGGTGTTGCCCCTTGTGGGGCAGGAGTTGGTGATTACCGGGAGGCTGGAGACCTTCACCAGGAGCGTGGCTGAGGCGCGGATTAAGGAGCTTGGTGGCGCTGTGGGCTCAAGCGTCACCAAAAAGACCACCTTTCTCGTGGTGGGGGCAGATCCCGGCTCCAAACTGGAAAAGGCCCGAACCCTGGGCGCCAGGCTGCTCAGTGAGCAGGAGTTTGTCAATCTCCTTGAGGAAGCGTCCAAAAGATGACAGTTTCTGACCTTTTTGCCAGTTTCAAACCTGGTGAGGCCCACCCGTGGCGGGCAGTGTATCAGGGGATCGACTACCCGGGCGAGGTTCTCATTGCTGAAACCTGGCGCCCTGAGCTGGGGCAGAAGATCGCAGAGGGGGATATTCATTTTCGCATCGTGGTGCTCACCAAGCCTCAGCAGGTTGCCCCTGAGAGCATCGCCGACCGCCGCATTGCCCTTTGCATCCCGGGCATGGCGATAAGGGAGGAGAGGGAACGCTATCGGGTGAGAAAGAAGGGGGAGGAGCTTTTGCGGGAGGAAGCAACCCTCTATGCCGCGGGGCAGGTGTTGACCAAAGAGCGGCTGCCCATCGATGCTAAGGAGGTTTTCTCCACACCGGACAACGAAAAGAGGTTTCAGCTTATTGCCTCCGTTATCCTTTCCTATGCCTATCCTCGTCTCCCGATAGATACCTCTGCCCTTAAGAAAACCCTTTCCCCGAGCGATGTGGCCAAGGTCTGCGATGGATTTTTTGGCACCGGGGATAATCCAGAGGCAATAGAGGCCCTGGAAAACTTCTCCGTAGCCCTGGGGCTGGCCAGGCCTGAGAACCCCTTGGAGTTTGACCCCCGGAATTGCCCCCTTTTCCCCATCTTGGCTCAAATGCTGGAGGAAGGGGACGGTGGTCTCGACGCAAGAGAGCTTTATTGCCAACTGGGCTCTAGCTATGGTCTTCCCTGGCCCTTGATCACCCTTTACCTGTTATGTTTTGTCCGTCATTATAGGCCCGAGATTGAACTTCAATTGAAGCCCGGGGCTGCCCTTTACCTCCGCTCCGGGGAATCGGCTCCCCTGGCGAAGCTGACTACCAACCTTGTTCCCCAGATCTGGTGGAGCAGCGGTCTGGAGCAAGCGTTTGACCGACTGTGCTATCGCAGCCCTCCCTCATGGAATGAGGTCCTGCCCTATGTTCGCTTCCTCTGCCTCGAGCTGAAGCCTGCCGCTCTAGTGGGAGAGGTGAGAGAGCAGGAGATGGTGCTCCTCAAGGAACTGGGGGGGCTGAAGACAGCCATATCTGGGATTGAAAGCGACCTCGATTCATTGTCACCGAAGCTGGGGAAGCATCCACCAGGCGTGCTCGAAGCGCTCAAGCGCCTTTCCCCCATTGCCCAAGCCAAGGATTGCCTCCATTTCTACGCTCTGGTCGAGAAGGGATATGCCACACCCGATGCTTTTGGAGAGGACATTGCCCTATGTCGGCGTCTGGCTCAGCTCAGGGACATGGCTGCTGAGATAGTGGCGGTTAAATCTTATCTTGACGATGTGGTGCTGGGCGAAGGCCAGCGGGAGCTGGATATGGATCGGGTCTCCATCCTTGGGCAGCTAACGCTGGAGAATCTTGTGCCCAACATCCATCTCTGGGACAGCGTGAAAGCCCTCTTTGATTGGTTTAAGTCTCGCTATCGAGCCCTGTACTTGGCCCATCACCGGGACTACCATCAGGAGATGGCCTCTTTCCGCCTTGTTCTCGAGGACTCCAAGCCCGAGGTTGATGCCTTGAGGCGACTTAATTCCATCGCTGAGCTGGGCCTGCCTGTGGGCCAGGAGCTGATCGATGAATACCAGGGACTGCTGGCCAATGTAAGCCCCTGCCCCGTGGCGGACAAAGAGGTCTCGGTGGAGGAGCAACCAGCCTGTCCCCATTGTCGGCTTGTGCTTACTGCTGAGCCACCAAAAAGGGAGGTGGAGCGCTTCCTGCACCAGCTTGAGCAGGCTTTGCAGGAGCAGCAGCGCCGGCTGAGTTCGGAGGCGGTGAGGCACATCCTGGCTAAAAGCGGGGAGAAGCGGATTGACCAGTTCATAAAGATGGTGCAAACCAGCAACCTGGCTCCCCTGGTTAACGTGTTGGATGATGAGCTTGTTGATTTCCTGCGCCAGTTGCTCCAGGAGGCCGACATCGAAATTGAGTGGCGTCCCACCCTCAGCGAGTTGGCTGAGAAGTTCGCCTCCCTGGAGGAGGGCGAAATCGATGCTGCCGCTGCTGAGTTTGCCCGGGTGTTAAAGAAGGCGTTTGCTAAGGCAAAAAAGGAGCATCCAGGCAAGCGGGTTCGCCTTAGCTTTAAGGAATAAAACCGTTCTCATGAAGTTGATCGTAGGTCTGGGCAATCCGGGCAGGGTTTATGTCAATAACCGCCACAATGTGGGGATTCGCTGCATCGATTATTTTGCCCGGGTGCATGGTATTCCCATCAGGGAGCGCAGGGCAAGGGCGAGGTTGGGAATCGGCGAAGTGGCAGAAAAGAGGGTGGTTCTGGCCAAGACCAGAACCTACATGAATCTCAGCGGGCAGGCGGTCAGTCGGCTGGTGCGCCACTTCAATGTGCCCCTGGAGGACCTTGTGGTGATCTGCGACGACCTTGATCTTCCTCTGGGCAAAGTGCGCATCCGCCAGAGTGGCGGCTCGGCAGGACATAAGGGCATGAAGTCCATCATCGACTCCCTGGGAAGCCAGGATTTCCCCCGAATCCGCGTTGGCATCGGTCGCCCTGACGGTGATGAGATTTCCTATGTTCTCTCTGATTTCACTGCTGCGGAAAGGGAAGTGGTCAGGGAGGCGGTAGCTAAGGTTGATGATGCCCTTCATTGCATCCTCACTGAGGGGATAGTGGCAGCGATGAACAGGTATAATTGACCCCTTTCCCCTCCTCTTTGATTGCCATAGGTCGAACCAAGGTGATATAATGCTCCTCAGCTTATCTATGAAAGGCTTGGATATGGGAAGTGAGCTTCTTATTTCGGTTATCGGTAGCTCGGAATGCTCTGATGAGGAGGCGCAGTTCGCTGAGGAGGTGGGGCGGGAGCTGGCGCGGCGAGGCGCCATCCTGGTTTGTGGCGGCTTGGGTGGGGTGATGGAGGCAGCTTGTAGAGGTGCTGCTTCCCAGGGGGGCACCACCATTGGCATTTTGCCCGGGAACAGCAGAAAAGATGCCAATCGTTATGTCAAGATTCCCATCGTTACCGGCATGGGCTATACCCGTAACGCCATTGTTGCCAAGTCAGGCCAGGCGGTGATCGCCATCAATGGGAGCTATGGGACCCTTTCCGAGATTGCCTATGCCCTGCAGAGTGGCGTCCCCGTTATTGGCCTCGACACCTGGTCGCTATCAAGGTCAGGTGAGGAGGATAGCTCCATAATCGTGGCTCAGAGTCCCGCTGAGGCAGTGGAAAAGGCTTTGGCTCTGGCCAAGGTTTGATTGGGGGTAAATTGGCTACCATTGAGCAGGTGAGTGCCAGGGAGATACTGGATTCCCGGGGAAATCCCACGGTGGAGGTTGATGTCAGGCTCTCCGATGGCACTATAGGTTGCGCCGCGGTGCCCTCGGGGGCTTCAACCGGCACCCATGAGGCCCTGGAGCTTCGCGATGGGGATGAGCAGAGGTTTGGCGGGCTGGGGGTGCAGAGGGCGGTGGAAAATGTCAACCGCCACATCACCCCTGCCATTCGGGGTATGCCGCCAATGGAGCAGGCAGTTATCGATAACATTATGATCAAGCTCGATGGCACCGCCAACAAATCGCACCTTGGCGCTAACGCTATCCTGGGTGTTTCCCTTGCTGTGGCTCATGCGGCAGCCAATTTCCTCGGCATTCCTCTTTACCGCCATATCGGCGGCGCTGAGGCGTGCACCCTGCCCGTTCCGATGATGAACATCCTCAACGGCGGAAAGCATGCTGCCGATTCCACCGATTTCCAGGAATTCATGGTGCTGCCTCTGGGGGCGAGAAGCTTTGTCCATGCTCTCCAGATGGGCTCTGAAGTATATCATGCCCTGAAAAGGGTGCTCAAGGACCGAGGATTGAATACCAATATCGGGGATGAAGGCGGTTTTGCCCCCTCTCTTGGTTCGAATAAAGAGGCGGTGGAGTTGATCCTGGCTGCTATCGAGGCCGCAGGCTATAAGCCGGGCACGGATTGCCACATCGCCCTCGACCCGGCGGCCAGCGAGTTCTTCAACGACGGGAGCTATGTCCTCGCCAGGGAGGGCACCACCCTCACCAGCGCCGAGATGGTGGAATATTATGTGAAGCTGGCCGCCGCCTATCCCATCATCAGCATCGAGGACGGCATGGCGGAGGACGACTGGGCTGGCTGGCGGCTGCTCATGGAAAAGGTAGGGCGAAAGGTTCAAATCGTGGGCGATGACCTCTATGTTACCAGCACGAGTCGCCTCTCCCGGGGCATCGCTGAGGGGGCTTCTAACTCCATCCTGATCAAGCTCAACCAGGTGGGGACCCTGACCGAGACCCTTGCCGCCATCGACATGGCGCGGGATGCTGGGTGGACGGCCATCATCAGCCACCGCTCAGGCGAGACCGAGGATACCACCATCGCCGACCTCGCCGTGGCCAGGAACACCGGCTTCATTAAGGCCGGCGCCCCCTGCCGCACCGAGCGGGTGGCCAAATACAACCGCCTCCTCCGCATTGAGGAGGAGCTGGGGGAGAGGGCTAAATACCCGGGGATAAAGGCGTTTTGTAATTTGGGGACAAGATAAGCTACTAAGGGATCATCCACATGGAACAGTTTGGGAAATTAATCGTTAGCAAAAATAAGCCGATATTTGACACTATAGACCCAGGTGAATTGGCTGAGGATTTTAGGAATCTGCTGCACGGAGTAAAAGAACCTATGAAGGTGCCCCAGCTGACTGAAGAGCAAAAATTCCATGTAAGGACATTAGGCTACTACCATGAGATTTCGAGTGCATTTGAGGCCTTGGAGCATGCGGCAATTTTCATCGAGTCAGTTCCTGGTTTTGAAGACTATGAAGGCAGAGGGATCACAAGAGAGGGCTATCTGAGGTATCATGTGGAGCACTATCTGGAGCAGAATTATGTTCTGCTCAATCGTGTGACGGGATTCTTAGATTGGTTGAAGAAAGAGCTTTACAAGGAAGGCAGAATTCAAGACTGCGAACGTATCCTAGAACTGAAGAGCGAATTTATTAGGTGTATGGACAATCCTAAACAAGTTCGTGGCGCTCACGTACATGCGGAAAGGTTTGAGGATGACCAGCTCTCGATATTAGGCTTTTTTGAGTTAGCCAGCACCATTAGCGAGGATGAAGAGTTGAAACTTACCGCGATCCTATCGTCAGAGTTAGCGAAAGAGCAGTGGAGCAAAAAGATAAAAGACAACAATCGTGATTTGAAGAAAGTCTTAGATTGGCTGTTTGAACAGTTGACATCCGTTGTTTTTCCCATCGATCAAGGAGTGACCAAATAGCCCATGACCACCATTGGCATTACAACCACAGTCCCGATAGAGGTCTTGATGGCGGCGGGGTATAAGCCGGTTGACCTCAACAATGTCTTCGTCTCCGACCCAGACCCGGAGCGGCTGGTGAATATCGCCGAGAAGGCGGGCTTCCCCCTGAATTGCTGCGCCTGGATCAAGGGGCTCTACGGCGTGGCTATGGAGCAGGGGATCGAAAACGTTCTCTGCGTCACCACCGGCGATTGCTCCAATACTATCATGCTCATGGAGGTCTTCAGGCTCAGGGGGCTCAATGTCATCCCCTTCGCCTTCCCCGATAGCCCCAGCGTCCAGGACATGCAGCGAACCCTTGAATCCCTGGCTAGGACATTGGGCACAACTTTAGAGGCGGCGGAGAAAGTCCGCCAGGCGTTCGAAAAGGCGAGGCAGCTTGCCCGGGAGCTTGATGACCTCACCTGGAAGCAGGGCGTGGTCAGCGGATGGGAAAACCACTACTGGCTGGTCTCGGCCTCCGATTTCATCGGCGACCACCGGGAATATGAAGCCCAATTAAGCCAGCTTCTGGATGAGAGCCGGGGTCGAAAGCCCTATCCTGATGACATGCTTCGACTGGCATATCTCGGCGTGCCCTCCGTCTTCGCCCGCGACCTCTACCGTTACCTGGAGAGCTGTGGGGCGAGGGTGGTCTTCAATGAGATTCAGCGCCAGTTCGCCATGCCCAATCCTGAAAGCTCCCTTGCCCAGCAATACACAAGCTATACCTACCCCTACTCCATATTCGACAGGCTCGAAGACATCCTCCCCCAATTGCGCCTGCGCCGAGTGGATGGGGTGATCCATTATGTTCAGGCCTTTTGTCACCGCGGCATCGGCGACATCATCTTTCGCCATGCCATCGATTTGCCCATTTTGACTCTGGAGGGCAACGCCGACTTCATGCTCACCCACCACCTGCGGACAAGGCTCGAGGCCTTTATCGATATGCTAAGGCGCCGTGCTCCCATCAGCGCCCATCCTAAAACGAAAGGAGCCGGTAGCTTTTAGCCATAGATTAAGAGAGGACAGCAATAGACCGACAGAACGAAACCGGTAACAGAATTCTAGACCACAGCAACTAGTTCGAAAAAAGCTCGAAAAAAGGAGGGGAAATGGTGACTAAGATCGGCATCAATGGCTTTGGAAGGATAGGGCGGCAGGTTCTGAGGGCGGTCAATGAAAACCACAAGGGGAAGCTTGAGGTGGCTGCCGTCAATGACCTCACCGATACCAAGACCAACGCCCATCTCCTGAGGTACGACAGCAATTATGGAGCCTACCCGGGCAAGGTGGAAGCCACAGAGGATAGCATCCTCGTTGATGGCAAGGTGGTGAAGGTGCTTTCGGAGCGCGATCCAGCCAAGATCGCGTGGAGGGACTACGGGGTCGAGGTGGTGGTGGAGTCCACCGGGCTTTTTACCGATGGCACCAGGGCTGCCGCTCACCTGGAGGGCGGTGCTAAGAAGGTGATCATCTCAGCGCCGGCGAGGAATGAGGACGTGACCCTTGTCCTGGGGGTCAATGAAGACCATTATGACCCCAAAAAGCATCGCATTTTATCCAACGCCTCCTGCACCACCAACTGCATCGCCCCTGTGGTCAAGGTGCTCCATCAGACATTTGGCGTGGAGAAGGGGCTGATGTCCACCATCCATGCCTACACCAATGACCAGAAGATTCTGGACGTTTTCCATGGAGACCTGAGGCGGGCCAGGGCGGCAGCATTGAACATTATCCCCACCACCACCGGTGCGGCGAGGGCAGTTACCGTGGTCATCCCTGAGCTGGCGGGCAGGATTCACGGCGTCGCATTCAGAGTTCCGGTATCCACCGTTTCCGTGGTGGACTTCGTTGCCGACCTGAGCCGTGAGGTCACCGCTGAAGAGATCAACGAGGCGTTTCAAAAAGCCGCTGATGGCCCCCTGAAGGGAATCCTGGAGGTTTGCCACGAGCCACTGGTGAGCATTGACTTCAAGGGGAACCCCACCAGTGCCATCGTCGACGCCCCCAGCACCATGGTTATTGCTGGTAATATGGTGAAGGTGCTCGCCTGGTATGATAATGAGTGGGCTTATAGCTGTCGTGTTGCCGACCTTATTGTATTCCTCGTGGACAAGGGGCTGTAAGCGCATTGACAAGGTGGCTGCCAATAATTAGAATAATTATGGGCATATGCTCAAAACTATGGAACCGGATTCTGAATCAAAGCGGGGGTGCTCAAGATGAGGGAAGCGGGACAACTGAGGCTAGTCCTCGCCGAACTTTCAAGGCATGCTCCGTTTACTGGCTTCGGGGCTCTTACCGGGATTATCTTCATGGTTGTAATAGTTTGGGGCGATTTTCTCGATCCAATTTCCCCCCATTCCGAGGATATTTTCTATGTCTTACATCCAGTCCATGTTGCATTGAGCGCTCTTGTGACAACAGCTATGTATATCCGATATGCGAAGGGTAAAATGTGGGTGGCAATTTTGGTTGGTTACACAGGCGCGCTTGTCATAGCTACATTAAGCGATTCTTTTGTTCCCTATTTGGGAGAAACGATGCTTGATTTACCCAACAAGGGAATCCATATAGGTTTTATCGAAAAATGGTGGCTGGTACACCCAGCAGCGCTGCTGGGCATTACAATTGGATGTTGGAAACAGACGACCAGATTCCCGCACTCCGGGCATGTATTGATAAGCACTTGGGCATCATTATTCCACGTTATCATGGCATTAGGGGAAACACTTAGTTGGATTCAATATCTGGCTATCTTCTCGTTTCTGTTTGTTGCAGTCTTGATTCCCTGCTGTGTGAGCGACATAGTATATCCCCTCTTGTTCGTGAGGCGAGAACCTGCTCGCATTGCTGGTCCTCACAAGGTTTGGAATCCAAGGAAGTGATGTTATGTCAAGGCCTGTAAAATATCGGTGTGTGGAGGCGCTCCCTGAGATAACCCTTTTTCGACCCATAGGGATACCCGATAGGAACCTCCAGGAGGTGATCCTGTCCATCGAAGAGGCAGAAGCAATTCGGCTTAAGGACTTGGAAGGCCTCGACCAGGAGCAGGGTGCTCACCGGATGCATGTCTCTCGTGCCACCTTCCAGAGGATTTTGGATTCGGCGCGAAGGAAAATGGCTGAGGCCTTGATCCAGGGGAAGGCGATTCGGATGGAGGGAGGCAACTTCGAGATGGCGATCCGCCGTTTCCGGTGCACAGAAAAGGGGCATGAGTGGGAGGTCCCCTTTGGGGTGGCTGAAGATTACTGCCCCACTTGCTACAGCACCGATTTTCATCGCATCGATGGAGGAGGCAACGCCGTGAAAAAAGGCGCTAGCAGGGCACGATCATAAATCTAGAAAGGAATTACAATGCGTGTTCTTCTTATCAGTACACCTTATCCTCTTGAAGAGAATCCAATCCCCTCCCTTTCCCTGAGCTACCTTGCCGGGGTGCTTCAGGAGGAAGGTATTGAGGTTCAGATCCTCGATTTGTTGGTTGCTCAATACTCAAGTAACAAAATTAGGAACAAGCTTGAGGAATACCAGCCTCAGGTTGTGGGCGCTACCTGTGTAACCCTGAATTACCCTATTGCCGCTAGAATCTTGAGAGTGTGTAAGGATTTCGATCCCAATATTGTTACCGTTATGGGTGGCCCCCATGCCAGCTTTACTCTCAAAGAGACCCTCCTTCGCGCTCCCTGGATTGATGTGGTGGTCATACGGGAGGGAGAGAGGACATTGGTCGAGCTGGTGAGGGCTTTGGAGAAAGGCATTGGCTTTGGTCAGGTTGCAGGGATCGCTTTCCGAGAGGACAAACACGTGGTGGAAACTGAGCCTCGCCCTCCCATCAAGGATCTGGACGAGCTTCCCGTCCCTGCCCGCAATCTTTTGCCCCTCTCCAGGTACCGTGCCCTGGGCGCTCCGTGCAATCTTACCACCAGCAGGGGTTGCCCTTATGGCTGTATCTTCTGTTCTGGGCGCAGGATGTTCGGGCGAAAGGTCCGCTTTCGCCACCCTAGGCTGGTAGTCGATGAAATGGAGATTATCCACAAAGAGCTTGGCTTTGAGAAGATGAACATTGTCGATGACACCTTCACTGT
>JADFVG010000037.1 GCA_015222405.1 Chloroflexota bacterium | reverse complement strand
TCGCTAGCCCGTTCGTAGCCAATGACACCCTCAACCGTCCCTTCTTCCAAAAGGCTTCGAGCCTTATCTCGAATCTGCTGGATTAAGTCCATATCCATCTCAGATTTTGCTCCTTGGCCCAAGCCTGGCTAGCTCCGCGGTAAAATCGGATACCAGCTCGGCAAATCTCTGCCCTTCTGATGCCGAAACCCACTCCACCCGCAGCCGCTCCTTTGCTATACCTAGATAGTCGAGGAACTCACGAAGCAGTGCAAACCTGCGCCTGGTATGATAATTGCCCTCAGTATAGTGGCAGTCTCCAGGGTGACAGCCTGAGACCAGGACTCCGTCAGCTCCCCTCTGGAAGCACTTCACTACGAAGAGGGGGTCAACCCGTCCCGAGCAGGGGACACGAATAATGCGAATATTTTGGGGATAGCACATGCGGCTAGTTCCCGCCATATCAGCGCCGGCATAGCTACACCAGTTGCATAAAAAACCAATGACCTTAGGTTGATACTCCGTACTCACAGCGCCATCACCTCAGCGAGAACTTGCTGGTCACTGAAGCCCCTGAGCTTTATTGCTCCCGGACGGCAGGCAACGACACAGATGCCACATCCTTTACATAGACTCTCATTGATGGAAGCCACGGTGCGCCCATCCCGAAGGGTTTCCGCCTCGATAGCCTGAAAGGGACAGACCTGGCGGCACAGCAGGCAACCTGTGCACCGAGCAATGTCCACAATAGAGGTCATGGGTTCAGCCTCAATGGCCTCCTGGCTAAACAGTTTCAGCACGTACAGCGCCGCAGCACCACCCTGGGCTACAGATTCCGGTACATCGGTGGGAGCAACGGCACATCCGGCGATAAAGATGCCATCCGTGGCGGTCTCCACCGGTCGCAGCTTGGGGTGTGCCTGGAGGAGATAATTCTTGGCATCGTAGCTAATATGGAGGGTTTGGAATAGCCGGGCGACATCTTCGTTGGGCATTAACCCCGTGGCTAAAACCACCAGGTCGGCGGGTATGTTAAATGTCTCGTTGGTGAAAAAGTCTTGCCCGGAGACCGAGAGTCTGCCATCTTGCCGTGCCACACTATCAATTTCGCCTCTCATATAGGTGGTCCCTGCTTTCTCCGCCCGCGTCAGGAAGTCCTCGAAAATCTTACCTCCTGGCCCCCGGGCATCGGTGTATATGATATAACTATGGGTCTCCGGGTCGTGCTCTTTTAGCATAATAGCTTCCTTAGCCATATACATGCAGCATACCTTACTACAATAGCCACTTCCGGTGCGTTTATCCCGAGACCCCACGCAACTTATAAAGACTACCTCTTTGGGGTGAGCCCCATTGGAAGGGCGGAGCACCTCGCCACCAGTGGGTCCGGCGGCGCTCATCATCCTCTCTAGCTGCAGGCTGCTGACGACATCAGGATAGACACCGCCACCATAGATACTGAACTGGGTATGGTCCAAGACCCCCGCCCCGGTAGCCACTACTATTGCTCCCACATCCTCCTCCGATATCTCGTCTTTCATTTCATGGTCAATAGCCTCAGCCTCGCAAACCTTCTCACACTCCCGACACTCGGAGCAGACTGCGCAATTCAAACAGCGCTGGGCCTCCTCGACTGCTGTTTTTTCGTCAAAGCCAAGCTCAACCTCATCAAACCCTTTTCGTTTCCCCAGTTCAAGAGTCGGCATGGCTTGTCTTGCTTCTGGTCTTACCCCATCCTTTGATATCTCTTTTACCCTTTTAACTGTTTCTGGTCTTCCCTCTTTCATGTCCATATCTCTGAGGTAGCGGCCCATAGAAATGGCTGCTTCCTTACCGGCAGTAATAGCCGCGATAACATCAGCCGGACCAGAGACCACATCACCACCGGCAAAAACACCATCAATATTAGTTTGCAGAGTAACCGGGTCAACGGAGAGGGTTCCCCAGTTAGTGTAATCTAGACCTTCGGGTAGCATTGCCTTATCCACGCCCTGACCAACGGCTATAATCACGTTGTCAACGTCTATGGTGAACTCTGAGCCTTTGATGGGCACGGGGCGTCGGCGACCACTGGCATCGGGCGCACCCAGCTCCATGCGAATACATTGTATCCCGTTTACCCTGTTGTCTTCAGATAACACTTTAACTGGCGCTGCCAGGAACTGAACCTTGATTCCTTCACGTTCCATCTCTTCAATTTCACTGGGGATAGCCGGCATCTCAGCGCGGCTGCGACGATAAACAACAGTTATCTCATTAGCACCGAGGCGTCGGGCTACTCGAGCGGCATCAACAGCAGCATTACCACCGCCGATAATTGCCACTTTGCTCCCCAGGCTGACTTTGACTCCAAAATTGACTTGTCTCAGGAAATCAAGTGAGTGAAGCACTCCGGGAATATTCTCACCAGGAATTCCCATTTTTTGACTGATGCCAGCACCTGTACCCAGGAAAATGGCTTTATATCCCTCGTCGAAGATTTCAGT
>JADFVG010000036.1 GCA_015222405.1 Chloroflexota bacterium | reverse complement strand
TTGCGAGTATAATTGCGTTTCGGCTAAGCCCGCCAGCCATCAAAAGTAGAGGCGAAACCCGTGGGCCGAAGCGTCGAAGCCCAGTGCGCGATAGAACCGGTGCGCCTCCCGGCGCCTTTTGTCACTGGTCAACACGATCCTATAGCATCCCGTCTCCTTAGCCCGGGCTATGGCATAATCCACGAGCAGCCTGCCGAAACCCCGGCGCCGGTGCCTGTGATCAATGACGAGGTTCTCCACCACGGCCCAAGGGCAAGCGCCATGGGAAAGGTTGGGTACAATGACCAGCACCATGGCGCCTACAATATCGCCCTGGTATTCGGCAACCAAAAGCTCGTGTCCTGGGGAAGCGCAAATCTCAGCGAAGACCCGCCGGTAATCATCTGAAGAAGGGCTCCGTCTCAGTTCAACTTGAGAGGTGCTGAGGGCCAATTCGCGGTAAAGCTCAACGATACGGGGAATATCCTCCTCGGTAGCCAGTCTAATCATCACCATCTTCTCTGAGACCTCCTTGCCAAACATGAGTAGCATAGAATAGGCTTCGCTGGGTGTCAATTCGCAGCCGGGAGTCGCCAACATTGAACGTTTGACAGTCATTATAGTAGCTGCTACACTTCCGCCTATAATAGCGGATTGGGCGAACTCGCCAAAGATGAAATCGCCGATATGCTAGCGGAGGGGGTGATCACCACCGAGGCTGATGTGCCGACAGTGCCGGCGTCGCCATGAGTAAACTAAAATGTCCCAGGTGCCGAATTGACAGCTAGCAAAGTTTGTGCTAGTCTTCTCGCTATATACGAGTTCCCTTGATGGAGGGACTAAGGGGAAAAGTCGGCTTAAAACAGCACTTATGCCTGTAAGAGAGGGGAAATTCGACTCAGGAGGTGAAAGGTGAAAAAGTGGCTATCGGCAGTAGCAATCGTGGTCTTGTGTCTGGCGCTGGTTATTGGCATTGCCTGCGGCGGGGGAGGAGATGACGAGAACGGGAATGGCAACGGGGATGGAGACGGAGAGGTAACGGAGATTAAGTTTGGCTTCGGGTTGTGTTTCACGGGGGCTGCTGGGGCCGCCATCGGCATACCGGCTAGAGATGCGTGGAAGATGACCAACGAAGAGATAGGCGTCTTCGATGTCGGCGGTAAGCCATGCCGCTGGAAGCTCATCTTCGAAGAAAACGGGTTTAACACCCCTGGCGGGGTGGCGTCTGCCACCAAGCTGATCTTCGAGCATGATGTAGATATCATGTGGCAGTTTGGTTCTGACGCATCGATGGCCGCCTACCCGTATTGCCATGAGGCGGAGATGATCCTTGATTCCTCGGGTTTGTCGGCGTACATGTTGGGGCCGGATAAACCCTACCTGTTCCAGGTGGCCGCCACCTGGGATTTCTATTTCATACACTTCTTCGACTGGCTGACCAGGGAGCATCCTGAGGTGCAGCGCGTTGTTTGTGCTATGACTGACGATCTTATGGGCCATAGCGTGGCCGATCCCATATGCAGTATATCCAAGCTCCATGGGCTTGAGTGTACCAATATCTGGATCCCTTCGGGAACTGTGGAGTACTTTCCCATAGCAACCAAGGTCATGACCCACGACCCTGATCTGATCTACATTGTCCAGGACGCCTATGATGAGATGTGGGACCTAGGCTATGAAGGGTTGTTTTTGAATCATATGTGGGAAGAGACACTATACGGGACGCCGGACTGGGAGAAGTGCACTGACCATGTTTATCTGGTTGGGCCGCACCTGTATGGGCCCTGGGCTGAAGTGGCTGACTTCAGGGAACGGTTCAGCGAGAGATATGGTTATGCGTCCGGCACTTGGCCCACCTACACGCGCCAGGTGCTGCTGGTATGGACCGAGGTTCTAAAGAAGGCCGGCACCGCGGACTTTGAGAACGACCTGGACAAGATTATGGAGACTGCGGAGACGGAGATTTTTGACACCCCGTATGGGCTTGCCCTCTTTGCTGGCGAGGAGATTAACGGCATTGGGCACTGCCTCATGACCGAAGACGCCATCAACATCGTTGGCGGCGAGCGTGATTATCCGCTAGTAGAGCTCATTACGGCAGAGGAGAATCATGCGCTGTTGCTTGAGCTCTATGGCGGCGAATAGTCGATAGAGGTCCTGGAGATGGAGACCTTTGAGACCAACCCCTACGGGGAGTGCCGTTTCGGGGGAGCGGAGGGTAACGGCGTTGGGCATTGCTTACTCTGGGAAAGCCCCGCCTACATGTGTAGGAGGCAAGGTGACTATGAGATATTGGCCATGTACACCCCGGACAAGGTAGAGGCGCTAGCTATTGAGGTCTATAAGCAGCTTTCTCCAATGCCCGGTGGAAAAGTCGGCTTTAAAGCAGCACTGATGCCTGTAAAAGAGAGGAAATTCGACCCCGGAGGTGAAAGGTGAACAAGTGGCTATCGGTAGTAGCAATCGTGGTCTTGTGCCTGACGCTGGTTATTGGCGTTGCCTGTGGTGGAGGAGGGGAAGAAGAGGAAGAGGGGGTAACCGAGATCAAGTTTGGCTTCGGATTGTCGTTCATGGGCGCTGTTGGGGCCGTCATCGGCGTCCCGGCTAGAGATGCGTGGAAGATGACCAACGAAGAGATGGGCATCTTCGAGGTCGGCGGGAAGCCATACCGCTGGAAGCTCATCTTCGAAGAAAACCAGTTTAACACCCCTGGCGGGGTGGCGTCTGCCTCCAAGCTGATCTTTGAGCATGATGTAGATATCATGTGGCAGTTTGGTTCCGACGCATCAATGGCCGCCTACGAGTTTTGCCATGACGCGGAGATGATCCTGGATGCCTCGGGTTTAGCTTCGTACAACCTGGGGCCGGAGAGGCCGTACCTGTTCCAGGTGGCCCTCACCGCGGACTTCCTGTACCCACACTACTTTGACTGGCTGAGCAGGGAGCATCCTGAGGTGCAGCGTGTTGTTGTTGTTGCCACCGAGGATCTTATGGGCCGTAGCATAGCCTATCCCATAGAGACTCTATGTGAGTACTATGGGCTTGAGGAAACCACTATCTGGGTCCCTACGGGGACTGTGGAGTACTTTCCCATAGCAACCAAGGTCATGACCTACGACCCTGATCTGGTTGTCATAAGCCAATCGGCCTTCGATGAAATGTGGGACCTGGGCTATGAAGGGTGGTTTGTCACTATGGGCTTCGAAGAGACACTGTACGGGACGCCGGACTGGGACAAGTGCATTGGTAATGTTTTTGAGGTTGGGCCGCACATGCATGGGCCCTGGCCTGAAGTGGCTGACTTCAGGGAACGGTTCCAGGAGAGATTTGGTTATGAGCTCGGCACTTGGCCCACCTACACGCGCCAGGTGCTGATGGTATGGACCGAGGTTCTAAAGAAGGCCGGCACCGCGGACTTTGAGAACGACATCGACAAGATTATAGAGACTGCGGAGACGGAGCTCTTTGACACCCCGTATGGGCCTTGCCTTTTTGGCGGTGAAGTGGTTAACGAAATTGGGCACATCCTCGTCACCGAAGACGCCATCAACGTCATTGCCGGCCCTAGTGACTATCAGCTAGTAGAGCACATTACTGCAGAGGAGAATCAGGCGCTGGCGCAGATGATCTATGGCAGCGAATAGTCGATAGAGGTCGTGGAGACGGAGACTTTTGAGACCAACCCCCACGGGGAGTGCCGTTTCGGCGGAGCGGAGGTCAACGGCGCTGGGCAAACTCGCTCTTAACATCAAAACAGATGAGGGGGAGGGAAAATGTACGGTTATGCAGGTAAAATGCTAACGGTCAATCTCACCGAGGGAACGGTGAAAAAGGAACCCTTGAGAGAGGACCTGATCCGAGATTGGATTGGAGGCGAGGGTTTTGGTGCCAGGTTGCTATGGGAAAAATTGAAGCCAGGAACTGATCCTCTATCTCCTGAAAATGTGTTGATAATTTCGCCCACTGCCTTCAGTGGCTCGGTATTCCCCCCAGGGTCGCGGACCATCGCAAACTATAAGTCGCCTCTTACCGGCTTTTATGGACAGAATAGTATGGGGGGCAGCTTTGCCCCTTATCTTAAGTTTGCCGGCTATGATTTGTTGATTATTGAAGGGAAAGCCAAAAAACCGGTGTACATCTTCATCGATGGCGACGAAGTGGAGATAAGGGACGCAACCCATCTCTGGGGAAAGCTGGGAGGGGAGACAGACGAACTGTTGAGAGATGAGATTGGCGATACCAATATTCAGATCATTCGTATTGGCCCTGCGGGAGAGAACCTGAACCGTCTGGCATCCATGACCGCCGATTATAATCGGGCATTTGGTAAGGGAGGCAATGGAGCGGTAGCGGGGTCGAAAAACCTCAAGGCGATTGCCGTCCGCGGCAGAGGTAGCATCCCCGCTTATGACCCGGCGCGACTGAAGGAGGTTGCCACTAGAGTTTATAGAACATGTAAAGAGAAAGGTGCTGCGTTTAAAGAATACCACATCCATTCGCTTAGCTCAGCTTATGACCTGACCATGGGCATCCCAAGCCGCCACTTTCAGCAGGCTAGCTGGGATAAAGGGAATAAGCTGTACCACGAACCGATAAAGGAAGAGCTATTTACTGGTGAAGATGCCTATTGCTGGGGTTGTCCGGTAAAAGCGGGCAAGGTCCTGTCACCAAAGAAAGGCCCTTATAAAGGGCACAAAGTTGACGCCAAGGTCGAGGCAGATTGGTCCTGGGGCTACAATATGATGATTGATGACCTGGATGTGCTTTGTGAGATTTTCTACCAATGTGCTCAAAATGGCGTTGACATCAACGGCAGCGCTGAATGGGCAGGATGGCTTGCTGAGTGTCAGGAGCGGGGTATTATAACCCCTGAAGATGTCGGAGGACTAGAAGTAAAGTTCGGTGACGGCGAGTCCTGCCTCAGGCTGCTAAGAGCTATCTTTGCCCGAGAAGGATTTGGGGACGTACTGGCTGAGGGGCCAAAGATAGCGGCAGAAAAACTGGGCAAGGGAACGGAAAAATACGTCATGCACTCCAAAGGCTCACCACTGGAAGCTGAGGAGTTCAGGGCAGATAAGGCACTTTTGCTTGGCGCTGCTACTCAGGAGAGGGGCGGCAGTGTAAATAGAACCTGGACTTGGATCGCTACTTACGCTGGTCTAGTTTATCCAGATATCGGGATTAATGAAAAGGCCGATCCGCTGGAGGAGAAGGGTATAGCAAAATGGCTTAAGCCTTATAAGGAGGTGGTTCCAGGAATTTTGAACACCATGGGAGGCTGCCTTATTCTCTGGTGGGTAACAGCAACGACCGCTAGTGATGTAGTAGAAGGATATAAACATTTGACTGGACGTGAGATCAGCGTTGAAGAAGGTCTGAAGGTCGGTGAAAAAATCATAAATCAGGCGAGGGCATTTAACGCTAGAGAAGGGTTTGACCGCAAAGATGATGCTATGCCAGAAAGATTTCTCACCGAACCGATAAGCGGAGGGCCACAGGATGGCGCCCGCGTGGAGAACTTTGATGCCATGGTAGACGAGTTTTACACGGAGTGCGGATTTGACCTGAAAACCGGCTGGCCAACTCGGACCAAGCTTGAGGAATTAGGGCTGAAGGATGTCGCGGATGAACTGTATCCCAAAGGGAGGTGAGGAGGTTAGATAAAGAAGAGGAAGCGATGCCTATAGTAAAGGTTGGCGACATCAATATCTGTTATGAGATCCATGGAGAGGGGGAGGCGCTGGTCCTGATCATGGGCTATGGCGGCAGCTCCGGGCAGTGGTTCCGCCAGATTCCGGGCCTCTCCCGAGACTACCGCGTGGTGGCCTTCGACAACCGGGGCACAGGGCGGAGCGATAAACCGGATGTGCCCTACACCATGCAAATGTTGGCTCAGGATATCGCCGGACTGCTTGAGGCGCTGGCTATCGATGCCGCCCATATCTATGGCGTCTCCATGGGGGGCATGATCGCCCAGGAATTTGCCCTTCGCTACCCGGAGAAGGTGATCAGCCTCATCCTGGGGTGCACTGTATGTGGAGGTGCCCACACCACCCCGCCCGATGCGGAGGCAATGACAGTCCTGTTCGACATGGAGCGTATGAAGCGGCTGACGCCGGAAGAGGCGGCCAGGGAATCGCTTCCGTTCCTCTGCAGCCAGGAGTTTATCGATAACAATCCAGATATCGTTGAACAGTGGATAGCGAAGTCGGTGGAATATGTCACCCCCGTTCATGGCTATATGAGACAGACGGAGGCGATAATGGGCCATGATGCTTATGACCGGCTGCCCCAGATCAAGGCCCCCACCCTGGTCATCACCGGGACCGCCGACAGGATGGTTCCCTTCGAAAACTCGAGGCTCCTTGCCTCCAGGATACCCAATGCTGAGCTCGTCATCCTGGAAAACGTGGGACATGGCTTCTTCATCGAGGCGGCAGAGGAGGCAGACAAGGCAATCCTCGATTTCCTGGGGCGGCACCAGCGCTCTCGATAGGCCGTCATTTATACTTGACATAATCAACTTGCTCCATGTTATCAACTAATCCCATAAGCGCATCCGCTGCAAGATTAAGAGCATTGGCGAGCTATTGAATATAGCAAACAGGGCTTTTGCTTGCTGCATAACACTGTGGTATACTGGCTTAAGGGTGATGGGGCAGGTCGAGCAAGCTATCAATATCCTGAAAAGGGGAGGCATAGTCGCCTTCCCCACCGATACTGTATACGGGCTGGGCGCTAGTGCCCTTGATGATGATGCTGTGGCAAGGGTGTATGAAGCGAAAAATCGCCCCCGTAATCTTGCTCTCCCCTTGCTCCTTTCCCATATCTCCCAAATAGAGAGCGTGGCCCAATTTGTGCCTGAAATCGCATGGCGCTTGGCGCAATGCTTCCTTCCCGGTGCTCTAACCCTGGTTTTATATAAAGCACCGGGGGTATCAAGCGTGGTCACTGGCGGAGGAGATACGGTCGCGCTCAGGGTACCCGATCACCCCGTTCCCATTGCCTTAATCCAGGGGCTGGGGGCCCCGATCACTGGGACCAGTGCCAACATCACAGGCGGCCCCAGCCTGCTCACTGCCGAGGAGGTTCGCCGGCAGATGGGGAACAAGGTTGACTTTGTTATCGACGGCGAGTGTCGTGGGGGGATGGATTCCACGGTGCTGGATGTAACCAGCGAGACGCCCAGGATTCTGAGGGAAGGGGCGATAAGCAGGGAGGAGATCGACAGGTTTTGCAGCACCAAGGTGAGCTAGGAGAAGAAACAAATGCGTATCGCCATTGGCTGCGACCATAGAGGGCTGAATCTGAAGCGGGCGATAATGGACCTCCTATCTCACGAGGGGCATAGCTATGAAGACTTTGGCTGCTATGACACCGCTGCCGTGGATTATCCTGACATCGGGGGCAAGGTCGCCCAGGCGGTGGCCGAGGGTCGCTTTGAGCATGGCATCCTGGTGTGCAGCACGGGAATTGGCATGAGCATGGTAGCCAATAAGGTGCCGGGGGTGCGCGCTGCCCTCTGTTGTGATGTCTTCAGCGCCCTCCGCAGCCGGGAGCACAACGATGCCAATGTGCTCTGCCTCGGGGAGTGGGTGGTAGGGGAGGGCCTGGCTGAGGAGATTGTAAGAGCCTATCTTGGTGCTCAGTTTGAGGGAGGGAGGCATGCTCGACGCCTGGAGAAGATGGCAGATTTGGAGCGCCAAGCCTTTCTTGACAACTCATAGTCTCACTGTTAAGATTTGCTGAATTTCTACAATAGGAGAAAAGACCTGTGCCGGGAGTGTTAGACCGAGTCAATGGGCCCCAGGACCTAAAAGGGTTGACCCGCCCCGAATTAGAGCAGCTTGCGGCTGAGATTCGGGAACGGATCTTGACCACGGTGGCCACCAACGGGGGTCATCTTGCCTCCAACCTAGGGGTGGTGGAGCTTACCATCGCCTTGCACCGCTTCTTTGACAGTCCTCGAGACAAGATCGTGTGGGATGTAGGTCATCAAACCTACGCTCACAAGCTGCTCACCGGCCGCAGGGAGCTTTTCTCCACCATTCGCCAGTATGAGGGGATCAGCGGATTCACCGAGCGGGCGGAAAGCCCTCACGACCACTTCGGTGCCGGACATGCCAGCACCTCGATCTCTGCGGCACTGGGTATGGCCATCGCCCGCGATCTGGCAGGGGAGAGCCATCATGTGGTGGCTGTTATCGGGGATGGCGCTATGACCGGCGGTATGGCCTTTGAAGCCTTGAACCAGGCAGGACATCTGGGCACCAGGCTCACCGTGGTGCTTAATGATAATGGGATGGCAATCTCACCCAGTGTGGGCGCCCTCTCCAAGCTTTTCCTTCACCTCAGGAGTGACCGCCGCTACCATCGAGCCAAGGAAGAGGCGGCGCATGTGGTCACCAGGCTTCCTAAGGGGCCTCTAGTTTGGGAATGGGGGGCCAGGGTGAAGAAGGGCTTCAAGGGGATAATCATTCCCTCAATGTTCTGGGAGGAGCTGGGCTTCGCCTATATCGGACCCATTGATGGGCATGACATCGCAGAGCTGGAAGCGGCGCTGGCACATGCGAAGGAATACTCTCGCCGCCCAATCCTGCTCCACGTGATCACCAAGAAAGGTAAGGGACATAGCCCCGCTGAGGAGGACGCAGTCGCCTTTCATGGAGTGCCGCCAAATCAGCGCCAGAGAAAGGACCTCCCCTCTTATAGCGAGATCCTGGGCAAAACCGTCCTTCGCCTTGCTCGAGAGGATCCTAAGATAGTAGCCATCACGGCAGCTATGCCGGATAGCACGGGACTGGACATGGTGGCCTCCGAGTTTCGGGAGCGGGTCTTTGATGTCGGCATCTGCGAGCAACATGCTGTCACCTTCGCCGCCGGTCTGGCAAGCCAAGGCCTTACCCCTATCGTGGTGATATATTCCACTTTCCTTCAGCGCGCCCTGGATCAGATCATCCATGATGTCTGCCTCCAAAATCTGCCCGTAGTCTTCGCCATTGATCGAGGTGGCATTGTGGGTGAGGACGGTAAGACCCACCAGGGTGCCTTTGACCTTTCCTATCTCAATTTTATTCCTAACATGGTGGTTGCCTCGCCCAAAGATGGAAACGAACTCCAACATCTCCTCTATACCGCGGTGAGGGCGAATTGCCCCTTTGCCCTGCGCTACCCTAAGGGCTCAGCATCGGGTGAGCCTCTAGATCGGAAACTGCTGGAACTTCCTATAGGTAAAGGGGAAGTGCTCAGAGCGGGGCAGGATATGGCAATTCTGGCTATTGGGGTGAGCGTCGCCCCAGCGCTGGAGGCAGCCAACAGACTTGGCGAGCAGGGCATCGACTGCACCGTGGTTAACGCTCGATTTGCTAAGCCCCTGGATTCCTCGTTGATTCTTGATTTGGCCAATCATACGAAGAGATTGGTTACCGTCGAGGAGAATGCCATCGCAGGCGGTTTTGGCAGCGCTGTGCTTGAGCTTGTGCAGAACTCCGGCATTCACGATGTCGAAGTAGAGCTTATAGGCCTGCCCGATGAGTTTGTGGAGCATGGACCTCAGGAATTGCTCCGCGCCAAGTATAATCTCGATGCCAATGGGATAGCGAGGCGCGTCCTTTCTTCCTTCCCTGAGCTCAGCCATCCCGTTACCGGAGCTAAGGAATAAATGATCCTTTGGATGACGGAGCAAACCTAAAAGCCCATCAGGTGCTTCTCCTTGCACCTGATATTTTTGTTGCTGAGGTGAGAGTTGACTTTACCCCGAGCTTTCCACCGATACCGAGAGGAAACAGATAAGGAGTTAGCATCCATCGTAGGCAGAAGCGACCTGGTGCTCTACGATATGATGCGTTATCATTTGGGTTGGATTGATGAGGCGGGGCGACCTGTGGCAGTCCAGGGCGGCAAGCTGGTGCGTCCCACCCTTTGTCTCCTTTCCTGCGAGGCGGTAGGAGGCGACTGGCATATGGCCCTTCCTGCAGCGGCAGCGGTGGAGTTGGTGAACAGTTACTCCCTGATTCACGATGATATCGAGGATGGCGATGAGAAGCGCCGAGGCCGAGCCACGGTATGGCGGATTTGGGGTCAGCCGCAGGCAATAAATGCTGGCGATACCATGCATGCCCTGGCTATGCTCGCTATCCTGAGCCTAGAAGAAAAAGGCGTTGCCCCAGTAAAAGTGGTCCGGGCAGCCACCATCCTCGATCAGGCCGGTATTGAGCTTTGCCAGGGGCAGTATTTGGACATCAGCTACGAGGATCGATTTGACATAAATATCGATGCCTACTTGCAGATGGCAGATGGCAAGACTGCTGCCCTCATCGCTTGCTCCCTTGAGCTCGGCGCTCTATTGGGCACCGAGGAGCAGGAGTTGCTGCTCAGGTTTCACCGCTTGGGCCGTAAATTGGGGCTGGCCTACCAGATGAAGAACGATGTTTTGGGCATCTGGAGCAGCGGATCCCCGGCAAGCGATATCAAAAAGAAAAAGAAGACCCTACCTGTGATCTATGCCCTGGAACGGGCAAAGGGGAAGGAAAGGGAGCAATTGCTAAGGATATATAACAAAAAGACGATAAGCTCGGAAGATGTTGACCGGGCAGTCCAGCTTTTGAGCCATATGGGCGCCAAGGAGTATACTGAGGAGATGGCTAGAAGGTATTATCGGGAAGCACTGGCCGAGCTGGAAGAGGTGAACCTTCCTCTCCCAGCCAAGGAGGAGCTGAGGGAGGTGGCCGCTTTTGTGGTGGAGCGGGAGTATTAGATAGAGAGGGCGAAAGAATGAAGCTAGCGATTACAGGGAAGGGGGGCGTGGGCAAAACAACCTTAGCCAGCCTATTGGCGCGGCTTTACGCTGCTGATGGCAATACTGTACTGGCCATAGATGCCAACCCCGATGCCAACCTGGCCTCAGCCCTCGGCCTTCCCCAGGAGCA
>JADFVG010000035.1 GCA_015222405.1 Chloroflexota bacterium | reverse complement strand
CCGGTGTTCAATCTTGCCGATTCCGCCATCACTGTCGGCGTCATCCTTGTCCTCTACTATTTGATATTCCTCGCCAGAAGGCAAAGGCAACCCCACGAGTTAAAAGATGACTAGCAAGCTTCAATTCACTGTGGCCAGAGCAGGAATGCGCCTCGATAAATACATCGCTGAGGAGTGCCCGGAGCTATCGCGCTCCCATATTCAGAAGCTGGTCAACGAGGGATACATCACCGTTAATGACGCTGGGGTGAAGAGGAGCTTCAGGCTCAACATCGGAGATAAAGTTAGCGTCACAATACCGCCTTCTGCCCCCACCTTTCCCCTTCCCGAGGAAATACCTCTCAATATTGTCTACGAAGATAGTGATCTTCTGGTGGTGGATAAGCCAGCGGGGCTTATTGTTCATCCCGCCCCTGGTCACCCCAGCCACACCCTGGTGAACGCCATCCTGACCCACTGTCCGCATCTCCCCGGAGTTGGCGGCTCAGCCCGACCTGGGATTGTGCATCGCCTGGATAAGAATACTTCCGGGTTGATGGTGGTAGCCAAAAACGATGCTGCCCAGCAGAGCCTCTCGGCTCAGATCAAGGCTCGTTCGGTGGTGAAGCGATACCTGGTGCTGGTGTTGGGGCATCTCTCCCCGGATAGAGGCATTATCGAAGCTCCCATCGGGCGTGACCCAGGCAACAGAAAGCGGATGGCTGTGGTTACCACTGGCAGAGAGGCACGCACCCACTACCGAGTTGTCAACTACATAGATAACTATAGCCTTCTCGAGGTGACCCTGGAGACGGGGCGCACTCATCAGATTCGCGTCCACCTCGCTGCCATAGGCTATCCGGTAGTAGGCGATGAGGTCTATGGCTCGAGGTCGCTCTTCCTCAAGCGACAGTTTGTTCATGCCCACCATCTCGGTTTCAGGCTCCCCCGCACCGGGGAGCATGTGGAATTCAGCTCCAAGCTGCCTGCTGATCTGGAGCAAGCACTGAAGCATATTTCATCACCGTTGTAGAGGTGGTGGTGAGATGATAGAATGAGCCAGGGGTGAAAAAGGTGGGTAATGCTTGTCCTCGAGTGGCACTGGTCAAGGGCGAGGATCGCTATGCCAACATAAGAAGGGCGTTGGAGCTGATCGCCAGCGATATCAACCTTGATGGGGTAGAAAGGATACTGGTGAAGCCAAACTTACTCACGGTCACCAACCCGCTGGCCGTCACCCACCTCGACGCCATGAGGGCGCTTCTCGATTTCCTCCAAGAGCGCACCTCATGCCAGATCACCATCGGGGAGGGTTCAGGTACGGGGGCGCCCGATACCATGACAGCGTTCAGGCACCTGGGATATTTCTCTTTAAAGGATCGGTATAATGTCCAGTTTGTGGACTTAAATTCTGATGAACAGGTACGTGTGGAGATCCTCGATTCTGAGCTAAAGCCCATCACCGTGAGGCTGGCAAAGAGCGTGGTTGATGCCCATTACCGCATCTCCATCTGTCCCCCCAAAACCCACGATTGCGTTATCATCACTGCCGCGTTGAAGAATATGGTCATGGGCGGCCTGAGGCGCAGGGAGAATGCGCTAACGGCAAAGCTCGCTATTCTCGCCCAGTTGATACGATTGAAGATGCCAGCCCATTCCCTTTGGGGGAGGCTAGCCGGGCGCTGGGTCGAGAGGAGCGGTAACGATAAAATCAAGATGCATCAGGGCAACCCGGTGCTGAACCTGAACCTCTATAAGCTGGCCAGGATTATTCCCCCTCATCTTTCGGTGATCGATGGCCTTGAGGGCATGGAGGGGGATGGCCCGGCCTGTGGTGAAAGCGTCGCTCTTGGGCTTGCCTGGGCGAGCACCGACTTTGTTGCCTGCGATAGTGTAGCGGCAAGGATCATGGGCTTAGACATTGACCAGATAGGCTACCTCAGCTATTGCCATCAGGCAGGCCTGGGGCAAGGAGACCTCTCGAAGATCGAAATTGTGGGCCAAAACATAGACGGCTGCATTCGCACCTTCAAGCCCCACAAAGACTTCCCCGAGCAGCTAAAATGGCATATTCATGGAGTTGAAAGATACCTCGGTTAAACGAGATTTTACCATAATCAACTTAGGGGGTTTGAAAATGGAAGAGCGAAAAGAGGTTAATGAGGTCAATGTTAGGATACGCTTTGATACAGCCTTCCTCCTCGGTTTAGGCCTGGCTTTGGGGATGCTGGTTGTCTTCTTAATTCCCTGGATCATCATAATGATAGTGGTTGCCCTTGGGGCGTAATTCGTTTTAACCCTGGCTGGTAAACATCTAGATCGGGATAATGATATGGAGAATGTAAGCAAGCCGGTGCGGGTTCGCTTCGCCCCCAGTCCTACGGGCATCCCCCATGTGGGCAATATCAGGACTGCCCTTTTCAACTGGCTCTTCGCCAGGCACCACGGGGGCAGCTTCATCCTCCGCATCGAGGATACCGACATCGTGCGTAAGGTGGAGGGCGCTTTGGAGGCTATCCTTGACAGCCTGCGCTGGCTGGGATTGGATTGGGATGAGGGTCCGGAGGCTGGTGGCGACTACGGGCCTTATTTCCAGTCGCAACGTCTTGAGATATATCAAGGCGTAGTGCGGCGCTTGGTAGAGCAGGGCGATGCCTATTTGTGCTACTGCTCCACTGAGCGCCTGGAGGAGATGAGGAAGGAGCAGGTGCGGAGAAAGCAGCCGCCGGGCTATGACCGCCGCTGTCGTGGGCTCAGCGAGAAGGAGAAAGCGGAGCTTGAGGCGAAGGGGATCACCCCTGTCGTTCGATTCAAGACGCCGCTATCGGAAAAGATCAAGTTTGTGGATATCATCCGTGGCGATGTTGTCTTTGACTGCGCGACCATAGATGACTTTGTCCTTATGAAATCTGATGGCTACCCTACCTATCACCTGGCAAATGTGGTCGATGACCACCTGATGAAGATTTCCCATGTGCTGCGGGCTGATGAATGGCTATCAAGCACCCCTCGCCACATCTTGCTCTATGATGCCCTGGGCTATGAGCCCCCAGAGTTTGCTCACCTGCCTATGATCCTGGGAAGCGACCGCGCCAAATTGAGCAAGCGCCATGGCGCCACCTCGGTTATGGATTACCGGAAACAGGGATACCTACCACAGGCCATGGTCAACTTCCTCGCTCTACTGGGCTGGTCGCTCGATGACCGGACCGAGCTTATGAGCCGAGAGGAGCTGATAAAGAACTTCTCCATTGAGCGCATCGGCAAGACGGGAGCCATCTTCAGCCAGGAGAAGCTTGGCTGGATGAATGGCGTTTATCTGCGCCAGCTCAGCATCGAGGAGTTGGTGGAACTGGCGATGCCCTTTCTTGAAAGGAGGCTGCCGAAGGAAGTTAAGCGCCCAATTTCCAGGGACTATGTGCGCCAGATAGTGCCCCTTATCCAGGAGCGTATGAGAACCCTGGCAGAGGGCGTCGAGCTTGCCAGCTTCTTCTTTGTCGAAAGGCTGGATTATGAACCTGCTCTCCTTCTTGAAAGGGGGCTGACGGGAGAAAGAGCGCTAAAGGCGCTAGAGACGGCAAAGGAGCGACTGGAGAGCTGTCCCTTTGAAGCCGTCTCCCTAGAGGGCGTTCTCCGCCCCCTGGCAGCGGAGCTAGGGCTCAAGACCGGGGAATTCTTCGGCCTGCTGCGGGTGGCAACCACAGGGCACACCGCTGCCCCGCCCCTTTTTCAAACTATGGCTGTGCTGGGCAGAGAGAGGTGCCTGAAAAGGATTGAGACTGCTATGGAGAGGCTCACTGAGAAGGCTTAAATGAAAGGGGATCGCTATGGATGATTACCAGGTCCGCCCCGCCGTTGAGCAGGACCTCGATGCCATTGTAGCTTTGTGGAAGGAGTTCATGAAACATCAGACGGGCATCGACCCGAGGCTCAAAGTGCGAGCCGATGGTGAGCCACACTTCCGCACCTGGGCCGCGGAGGCTTTGAGCTTACCCAGACGCACCATCTTTGTCGCCCACTCGCCCTCAGGTGAGCTGGTTGGCTATACTCTGGTAATTATCGCCAGCAATCCCCCCGTTTTCGAACCAGCGGAATATGGCTACATACAAGATGCCTTCGTCTTGGAATCGTTCCGGGGAAAGGGTATCGGGTGGAAGCTAACCCAGGCTGCCCTGGCATGGTTTAAGGAGCAGGGCCTTGCTCACGCAATGCTGCACGTCCTTGACAAGAACGAAAGGGGCATTGCCTTCTGGCGGCAAGCTGGGTTTGACAGCTTCTTACACAATCGGAGGCTGGAGTTAATATAGCGGGTTTACCCTTTGGGCACCCTATTGTATAATGGCATAGGTTGGGGAATCGTCTAGTGGTAGGACGGCAGACTCTGGATCTGCAAGGCTAGGTTCGAATCCTAGTTCCCCAGCCATTTTGTATAAAAGCAAGAACCGGAACCGTCTCGCTATCACTCTCAATAGGTGGCATGGGCAGAGTGTAGTCGACTGTAACCTCTGAATTTGAAACGTTAATCCTCTTAACAAACGACTTGAGGAAAGCCTTCTGCTCCAACATCGAGGCCGAGCCAAGGAGAGTCCTCAAATCCTCGACATAGCCCCGCATCACTTGCATATCCTCGATGTCAAACCGCTTTGCCGGTAAAGCCTCTATAGCCTCCTCTCTTGCACCTTGAAGCTCAGCCTTCTTGGCCACAAGAGCCCTTATCCTCGGAGCCAGCTCATCGGTTGTAAACTTCCCAGTCTCTAATGCATCATAGAGGCGCTGCAATCTAGCATCTACATCCCTGATCTGACCATCCATCACCTTCACTCGCTCACTTTCGTCTTGGGATAGGGCTTGGATTTCCTCATTAGTCATCTTGATTAGCTCAGTAAGGTTCTCATCTGTAAGAATACAGCCCTTCACTCTGTCAATGACGAAGCCTTCTATCTTACTCTTGGGCAGCCAGCGACTAGGGCATGCCTCTGGCCCTCGCCGGAGCGCATTTCCGCTGGTATGAGCCACTGATAGGCAGCGTCAGGGACGGCAGGGTAACCGCTAACAGGCCCAAGCAACTGAAGATGGAGCTGTAGAGAAGAAGGAGGTGACAAAACTGGACAATCGAATAAGTGAACAGGTTGACGCCCTGGTGGGCGCCCTGATGGATCCCATCATCGTCTTCACTTCGCCCTGGATGGACACGCTGCCTGAGTGGATTAAGGGAGAGATAAAGATGCAGCGCCTAGTCCAGTTGGTGAAGGGGGAGGAAGAGGTGGCCAACAGTGCCGAGGCCCTGGCCTATATGTATCCCCGCACTGTGGAGGCGTCCTTGGACTCAGACTGGACGGAAATCTACCTCTACCTGGGCAGCCAAGTGATGGGGGACAGGATGCCGGACGATATTAGAAAGGACAGCCTCAGTGACTACCAGAGGGGCCTGCTCGTGGAGCTAAAAAGGACTAATGACCCTTTTGGGTCGCCAAACTTGACCAATCCGTTTCCCCCAATTTGAACCCTTTGGAGCTTCCTAAATAGGGGGGGCAAATTTATCATAGGGCAGATACAGGTAGAGAGGGAAATGGCATCCTTGAGCCTGGTCGAATCTCCGTTGAGTCCCTCGATGATGCTAATACCTTCGCAAGCATGCCGGGTATCGATTTAACCCTATGTAGGCATCTCGGTGAGCCAGGTTTATCGAGGGGAAAGCGGCAAGCCTAACACTAGCCTGGAAGTTTATTCTAGCCATGTTACGTGACTTTCTCAAGCTCGGTTTTGCTGAGGTTTTTATTCTGTCTCATTATTTTCATGGTTTTGTAGGTTCAGCAATTGCTGAACCCAGCGGGCATAGAGCTGGGGAATGCTACCGGCAACTCGGCTCTATGCTGCCTAAAGACGGTGAGCGGGGCAAGGATGCTAGGTAAGCTGACCTCGATCGGAGACGGGCTGAAGGCAGACGGAATGGCCGGGCACGGCTCGATGATGGCTATCTTTGGTCTGCTGGGAGGTTTTTTCGCTTATTTATACCAGCTCTCCATGGGAATAATGCTAACCCCTGTGCAATATGGAATGCTCTTTAGCCTCACCTCCCTATTTGCCATAATTATGATTGCCTCCCAGGCCATTCAAACCACTCTAGCCAAGTTCACCGTTTTAGCCAAGCATTACCTAAGCCCGGAGAATTAAGAGTCAATTAGGGGTAGCTGAATATGTAAAATACCTAAAGTTGCTTTACCATTTGTATTTGTACAAAGCAAAGGAGCACTTCAAGTCTGCAAAATGGGCAACGGCTATGAGAATCTTGATTTTTAATTGGAGGGATATAAAGAACCCCGAGGCCGGAGGTGCTGAAGTCCACCTGCATGAGGTTTTCAGGAGGATTGCCCCCAGGGCCGAAGTTACTCTAGTATCGTGCAGGTTTAAGGGATGTCAGAAATCTGAGACTATAGATGGCATAAAAGTAATCCGAGTCGGGAATAGATTCCTGTTTAACTTTGCTGCCTTCTGGCACTTTGTAACCAGGCTGAAAGATGACGGCTTCGATATCATCGTAGACGATGTCAGCAAGGTGCCCCTTTTCACTCCGCTCTATGTCAAAAACCCATTGCTGGCCATAATCCACCATATACATGGAAAGACATTGTTCAAAGAATTGCCTTTCCCTATGGCTCTCTATGTGTATTATTCAGAGAGGTTGATGCCCATATTCTACAAAAAGACTCCCTTCGTGGCTGGGTCCAAAAGTACGGAGGAAGAATTGATCGGCATGGGGATACCTGGATCCAATATTGCAAATATCCGTTACGCTGCAAACCATGACGGAATTGCGTCGGGATCCAAATCTGCCAACCCTCGAGTTACATACTTTGGCAGGGTTAAGCGGTATAAGCAGTTGGACCACCTGATAGCGGCATTTAAGATTGTGAGAGAGAATATACCGCAGGCTGGATTGGTAATAGCAGGTAAGGGAGATGATTATGTCACGCTGGAGCGCCTGGTAAAGGATTGGCATCTCGAATCATCTGTTGAATTGGTGGGGGAGGTATCAGAGGAGGAAAAGGTAAAACTTTTGCAACAGGCGTGGGTTTTTGTGACCACATCGATGAAGGAGGGATGGGGGATTACCGTCCTGGAAGCCAATGGCTGTGGGACTCCGGCTATTGCTTATGATGTCCCTGGTCTCAGGGATTCGATAAGGGATGGTGAAACCGGCTTGCTTGTTCCCTCCAGCGACATAGAGGGACTGGCGGAAGCGATTATCAAATTGCTTACCGATGCAGAACTAAGGGAGAGGCTGGGTAGGAACGCCCTAGATTGGGCCTCCAGCTTTGGGTGGGATAGAAGCGCTGAGGAGTATATGACGGTGATAACAGGTGTGATTAATGGAGAATAAGCCGCCATCATCAAAATTGCGCCAGGTTAAAAAGAAATGAGGATATGCTTCCTTCTTGCATACGAAGATAATCCTTACGAGGGACTTTTTAGACCCTTCATCAATCTAGCTGAGGGCCTGAGCAAAAGGGGTTACGAGCTAGCATTTATTTTAACCAAATGTGGAGAAAGATTGCCAAAATTTTTGCAAAATATCGGAAACGTTGAAGTTCACCAAGCAAATAATTTTAGGGAGATTCTGACAAAATTAGAAACGATAAACCCCGACTTTATTTTCGCTGATGACGATTTCCACAGGTTGAAATTGCTCACCGAGATAAAGCAAAAAACAAACTTTAGGACGGGGGTTTACGCGCTAGTTCTATTTGGGGTGCATTCTATTACTGAAGCCTTTGATCTAAATTATCTCCCCCTTAAAGAAAGACTTTTGTTTTCGGTTACTAGATACATACCCTTTACCTTGTTGAAAAGAGACTATATCAAAATGCTAAAAGCCCATGATGTCATAATTTCCGCCAGTAGGATAACAGCAAATTTGCTTCAAATTCTCTATGGAATAGGATCGAGCGTGGTTTATCCACCGGTGGATACCGAGATATTCAAACCAAAAACCCAAAAGAAAGAAGACAAGGTTTTGATCTATTTAGGCTCTCATGGCGGAGATACCGACGGGAAACTGTTAACCGAAATCTGTAAGACAGTGCTCGATAACGGTCAAGAAGCTGTTCTTTTTGGGAATGAGAAATTGGTTGGTATTTTTCAAAGAAATGCTGAGCATGTTCACGGTGTAAGTGACGAAGAACTGGCGAAAATTTATTCGCAATGCAAATTCACGGTTTGTCCTCAAAAATGGGAACAGTTTGGCTATGTTCAAGTAGAATCTATGGCTTGTGGCACTCCTGTTTTGGTATTCAACACTATGGGGCCGCAAGAAACTGTAATAGAGGGAAAGACCGGATGGTTGGCTAATGATGATGAAATTTTCATTGACAAATTAGGCATAATTTCCAGGGACCGTCAAAATAACGAACTATCTGCTGTGCATTGCAGGAACAGCATCGTTGAAAGATTTTCGATAGAAAAAAGCTTGGATGGGTTTATCGAGGTGGTAGGACATGGCATATGATAGGAAATGGTTTGAAGAATACGGTCATGTTAGAGATTATAAAGAACTGGGAAAAGTAATGACGGATATCTATTTCCCTCGGGCCGTCATCAGAGAACGGATCGCTGAAGGAGCCAAGGTTCTGGATATCGGATGCGCTTTCGGATATTTCCTGAAATGCTGCGATGATTACAGGTTAGAAACCTACGGTGTGGATATTTCCGATTACGCTATTCAACAGGCAAGGGAGATTACAAAAGCAAAGTTACTCACTCACGACATCAACGGAGGGTTGGCGATGTTTGTCGACAATTTCTTCGATCTCATAACAATTTTCGACACCATAGAACATTTAGCCAGTCCATATAACCTTCTAAAAGGGGTTCATCGGGTTTTAAGACCGGAAGGAAAGGTGATTATAACCGTAGATAATCTACACGCGATAGCAAGAATCTGGAAGAGGGGAAAATGGCAGGGATTTAGAGAGGAGACCCATCTGTATTTGTTCACTCCTTCATCTTTGAAATTCTTATTGGAAAGAAGCGGATTTGAGGTTACAAGGCTGGAAACGCCTTTTAACCCTTTACACAGAAGCCTGCAAAGGTTCGTTGGCAAAACAGGTTTGGGGGGTCAAATATGGCTAGCGGCGAGGAAGTAGCCGATAGCCCTGGATCCATCCCCGGCCTTTTCTACTGATTTTGCTTGCGCCGTTATGAAAAATTAGAGGAGAGAGTTGCGAGTTTGGAGCCGTTATCGGGGTAATGCCGCTAAGTATCTTATCAGAGCATCCCCATATTTGCTGATCTCAGCGATCTCCGTAGCGGTGCTGCATCAGGTCCTGTTCACACAGGGCCTGGTAATGTATGGCGATCTGGCCTTTGCCTTTCCTGCGGAAAGACACCTCTCCGCTATGTATCCTCTTTGGAGCCCCTATGGCAGCTACTCGACACTGCTCCACTCGGGCCAAGTTCCATATCTAGGTCCCATTCTTGGCATCGCCTCAGTCCTGAATATCTCTATGGAAACCGTTGCCAAACTATTCCTGCTTGGGGGTCTGATATTGATTGGCTCATCAATGTACTACGCCAGCAACATCCTGCTGAAGGAATACGGCAAAGGGGAGAGGGTCGCTTTTATTGCCTCCCTGATCGCTGCTCTGGTCTATATGTTTAACCCCTGGGTACTGAATCGAGTGGGTCATTTTTCGATATGGATAGCCTACGGCCTCGCCCCTCTGGTGCTCGTATTCTTCATGAGGTCGCTACAGACGCGCAAGATAAGGTATATTGTCCTCACAGCACTATTATGGTGCTTTGCT
This sequence comes from Chloroflexota bacterium, assembly GCA_015222405.1. GTDB lineage: Bacteria > Chloroflexota > Dehalococcoidia > E44-bin15 > E44-bin15 > JADFVG01. Next base: position 2,969 of record JADFVG010000035.1, on the reverse strand, counting down.
TCAGCTAGCCCACACTTTGCTATTCTCATGCCGGTGTTATTAGCAAGTTGGGTTATCTTCTCAATTCTTTGCCGAGTCAGAAGCATAACCAGGTCGGAGATATTAAACCATGTCCGAATCATATCGCTGGTGGTTGTTTTTTACCTTTTGTTTAGCGCTTTCTGGGTCCTTCCAAACATAATGTCAGGATTGCAAACTGGACAAATAGCACCCGGTGGTTTTCTCTTGACTGATGGCCTCCTTGATTCACTCAGTATAAATAGCAGCTTGTTGAATGTATTCCGACTTATGGGATGCTGGTTTACATTAGATGTACCAAATCAACCCCCCTTGGGATTCCTGCATCACCCCTGGTTAATCGCAAGCTTTTTACTACCATTTTTCGCTTTCGCCTCAGTCCTGCTAAATCGCAACAACAAGCACTGTATATATTTCCTGCTGTTGAGCGTGTTTTTCATGCTTCTGGCTAGAGGAACGCAAGGTCCCTTCCCCTCAACCTATAGGTGGCTTGTTTTTGACATACCCTTCTTCTCCGACACCTTCGGCTTAGCCTTTCGCGACTCCAACAAGTGGGAGGGGTTGGTAGCTCTTACCTTCTGCTTCCTGATAGCGTTTGCCATTGCTGCCCTGCTGCAAACTGGATGGAAGAAAAGGGCTTCCAGGGTGGGAAAATCAGCGCTAATGGTGGTATTTATCCTCTTTCTTTCTTGCTTCGCCCTGTTTGTTGAGAATCCGGTAAGGCATTTGTTTGCTGATATGTATGTTCCAGTTGAAGTGCCCCAGGAGTACCATGCGGTGAACAACTGGCTGGCAAGCGAAAGCGAAGATTTTAAGGTTACATGGCTGCCAGACTACTGGGGTGGATTCACCACTTGGGGCGCCCGCAGGATAGGCAACATAGGCCCCTTTGATGTCTGGTCATCCAGCAAACCAAGCTTGGTAGATACTGTCTGGCGTAACCCTTCGACGCGCTATTATTGGGACTATACTTTTTACCATGCTTTGTCGGAAAATAAGACAGCCTATTTCGGCAAGTGCCTCGACCCGGTAAACACGCGCTATGTGCTGTATCATGAGGATATAGTTGGGCACGAGGCGGAGAGCACTATCGCCAGCCTGGAAAGCCAAATGGATCTAGAGTTCGTGAAGAAGGAGGGCTTCTATCACATCTTCGAGAACGAGGATTATGCGCCGCACATCTTCGTGGTTCCACAAAACATTGCTGTCTGGGGTGGGTTAAATATGCTGACTTCTTTGAACGCTATAGAGTCATTTGATCCCACTCGCTGTGGCCTGCTTTATCTAGACCAGGGCATGCAAAGCGACTATTCCAACTCCAATATGATAGTCCTCGGCTCGAAGGCCAATATAAATGACATCGCCCTCGCCCAATTGGATGACAAGTACCTGATAGCGCCTTTTGACTACACGGTTCGGGGGTACCCCCACGAGGCATGGTCCAGAACAATCCCCTGCGATGTATTTGCCTGGTATTTTCTTTTGGATGAAATGGGCGCTCCCAACCCCTGGGATTTCGATTATGACAGGGGGATGGTGGCGAGTTGCTCTTCCGGCCACAGGCTTGCTCTTCCCGTGGAGGTTAAACATGAAGGTGTATATAGGTTATACGCTCGGGTGCTGGAAAGCCCCCGCGGTGGGGCGATTTCGATACTCATGGACGGGCAAGCGATTGGCAGCATAGACACCGGGGCGCAGGCAAGCAATTTTGTTTGGAAGGATCTCGGTAAAGTCCCTTTTCCCAAGGGAAAACATAGCTTAACCTTGGAGAATCACTCTGGTTTCAATGCGGTGAATGTTTTGGCATTGATGCCTCAAGAGGTGGCGGAGGGATATTTTGACAGCGCCCGCCAATTCCTGGAAGATCGGAGGATCGCTTATATCATGGAAGCGGAAAGCGATCTAGATTGCCGTAATGGGGTGATCTCGAACGCCTTTGGTGGAGAGGCAAGCGGGGGTGGGGTACTGGTGCTGCCCTACCCCTCAGGCCTTGGTATCCACCCCAGCGCAATAGATACCAGCAATATTGAAGCGTGGGAAAGGGTGCCCCAGACAAGGCATGACTATATTTGGATCAGCTCTGATGGGGATAGCCTGGTCATGGACTACACCTTCTATGATGAAAGGTCGGAACAGGTTGTAGCCCATACGGGGCTTGAGTTGGAGAGCTGGGGGAACTATGACACCCTCTCGCTTTGGGTCTACGGCGATGGCACTGGAAATGACCTCCAGTTCTGGTACAAAAGTAACTACGACGAGTCCGGAGGATGGGACATCGGACACTGCACCCTGGATTGGACGGGATGGAAGGAGCTCTCCTTCACCCTTCCCGAGGAGCCGAGGGACAATGTGCATCGCTTCCTAATAATCGTGAATTGGGACTTGAATAAGTCGCAGCAGGGCTTAGGCTGGCATAGTATCGAGGCCAAGGATATCAGACTTTCCCTTGAACACACTTCACAGGCGACCGCCAGCATTGATGTGGCAAGGGATTCCCTCTATAAGATTGCGATACGAGCCGTCGCCGGCCCGGGATGCAAGCCGCTAGTATTAGATATAGGCGGCAACAGTAATGAGATAAGTTTGATGGATGGGGAGGGAAATCTCAAATGGGTCTACTCAGAGTCGATGTTTTTAGCTGAGGGGACTCATACCTTGCGCATATTGCCTGAAGGGGAGGCCGAGATCGATAGCATCATAGTTTACTCCACAAGCGGCGATGAGACATTGGAGGACGTCTTCAGCTCGGAACAGGCCTCGGCGAACATCTCTTGGGAAGAGGTGGATTCCACAAAATATGTTGCTCATGTCGAGGCCCAAGCTCCCTTCATGCTTGCCTTTGCCGAAGCCTATGACTCTCTGTGGGTGGCCAAGGTAAATGGGGTGGAATACAAGAGCATGCCTCTTTACTCGGTGATAAATGGATTTTGGATAGATAACACAGGGGAACT
>JADFVG010000034.1 GCA_015222405.1 Chloroflexota bacterium | reverse complement strand
GTCTTGTCGGCCCCGGTTCCATCCATTGCGCCACCGAGGTCGTTCACTACCACCTTAGCTCCTTCAGCAGCAAGGGCCAAGGCTTCGCCCCTGCCGATCCCCCGCCCGGCGCCGGTGACTATGGCTACCTTACCTTTTAATCTTTCCCCCATATTCTACCTCCCTCCTCTAGTTTCAGTAGCCCCTTTCCACCTCCAAGATTTCAGGCTCGCTGGTGGCGCCAATCATAGCTCTCACTTCGTCAGTAAGCGCCGAACCCTGGGTCATTCCGGGTACCTCTTAATCTTTTTCTACCCACGGGAAGGGAGAGCAACGACTGCGGAGCCGGGGGCGGTCTTTTCCCCTCTCGGGTTCTCGGTCCAGATCTCTAACTCTATAATATGTTCGCCATCCTGAACATACTTCTTGGTTACCTTCCCCTTGCATGTCAACTGCTCTCCAGGGAAGTCCATTCCCCGATGCTGCACAGAGACCTTCTTTACTGCGCCCTCCTCTCCGACCCAATCGCTCAGGAGCTCGGCCAGAAAGCTTGACTTCAACCTTCCATGGACGATGACCCCCGGCAGGCCGCTAGCCAGGGCGAAGTCCTTATCGTAGTGAATCTGATAATAGTCTCCTGAGGCACCAGCCCATTTCACCAGTTGCTGGGTAGTGGGGTTTTTGACCAAGGGAGGAATCTCCATACCTTCTTCGACATCCTCGTAATAGACCTGCTTCGCCATGCTTCACCTGCCTAGTAATTGATTAGAGTGCCAAGAGCCCTGGCCACTAACTCGTTGTTTTGATTTGTCCACGTGGTCTCAGTCACCATGAATAGCATCTTACCCATCTTGCCCTCACGCTCCCTGATGTCGTGGAGCTTGCTTGCCACGGTTAGCACATCGCCAGGCCTCATCGGCTTGAAGTACTCCCACTCCCCACCGCCATCGAGAATGCGTGCCATGGGCATCGCGAAGGGCAGTGGTGCACGCTCCCCCAGCATCATCGCAGCCATAAGAAGACCCGGTGGGGCAACAATACCTCCAAACCGGGCTTTCTTGGCATACTCCTCGTCTTGCCATAGTGGGTTGGGGTCCTCAAGGGACTCGGCAAACTTCTTGATCATCCCCTTCTCAATCTCAATGGTGGAGGACCCCGTTGGTTTCCCTATGGCTTTTTTCATCTCCTCGATGTTGATCTCTTCTGCCAACTGACACCTCCTTTTTTCTTTACGTCAAGCCCTTCTCCCCAAATTTTGATACCCTAAATAAAACAACTAACAATCCTTGACACGGGAGAAGCCGAGCAAAGTTTACTCGATTTCAATATCTGTGTCAAGCATTTTGCCTCCAGATCACCCCCTCTGTGCAACTACTCGATTCTCTCCAAGGGTGCCAGGCTCAAAAGCAGCCGTTTGACCCCGGCACCGCCTTTGAAAGCCACGGTTACCTCCTGGTCATCTTTAATCGGGAGGCAATTTATCACGATCCCGTCGCCAAAGACGGTGTGGCGCACGTGATCCCCGGACTTGAACGCTGCCTTTGGGGCAGGGGATGGCACCGACACCGCCTTTTGTCTGCGTTCCTCGGAATACTGGCTTGGTGTCATCACCAGGTGGGCCGGGATGTCGAGGAGAAAGCGTGAAGGCAGGGTTGGCTCACCGCCTCCCTGATAGCCACGGCGGAAGGCACGAATGAGATATACTCGCTCCTTGGCCCGCGTTATCCCCACATAGCATAGACGGCGCTCCTCCTCCATTTGATCCCGGTCATCGAAGGACTTTCTATGGGGCAGGAGACCCTCCTCCATGCCGACGACGAAAACCACGGGAAACTCAAGCCCCTTGGCAGCGTGGAGGGTGATAAGCGTCACCGCATCCACCTTCTCATCGTAACTGTCAATATCGGCGACAAGGGTTACTCCCTCGAGGAAGGAGGAAAGCCCCTCCTGTGGCGCCAGATGGCGATACTCAGCGGCTACAGTGCGTAGCTCCAGGATATTATCCCACCTATCCTCTCCATCCTGCGCCTCCATGATGTATTCTTTGTATCCTGAACTTTCGAGCACCAGGTCAAGAAGCTCAACGACGTTTAGCTCCTCACTTTTGGCCATCAGTTGGTTGAGCATGGTCAGGAAATTGGCGAGGGCATTCATCACCTTGGGGCTAAAGGGAGGTTTTTGCTCCGTTTTTTCATCAACCACAATTTGAAGCGCGGTATAAATAGGAAGAGAGCGCTCTTTGGTCCACCGGGAAAGCTCCTCTAGGGTGCGTGTTCCGATCCCGCGAGGGGGCACATTGATGACCCGAGAAAGGCCAACGCTATCATGTGGGTTATGGATCAGCCTGAGGTAGGCGATGACATCCTTGACCTCGCGTCGCTCATAGAAGCGGACGCCACCCACCAGCTTATAGGGTATCCCATAGCGAATAAAGGCCTCCTCGATAGCTCGGGACTGGGCATTGGTGCGATACATCACGGCGCAATCCAGGAACTTGAACCGGCCCTGGCTGACCAGGTTTTCCACCTCATTGACCACAAACTGGGCCTCATCCTGTGCGGTGTAGGTCTCGGCAACGGTGATCGGTAGCCCGACATCGTTCTCAGTCCAAAGCCTCTTCTTCTTGCGCTGGCGATTGGCAGAGATAACCTCCTCTGCCACCTCAAGAATTGTTTTAGTCGAGCGGTAGCTCTGCTCCAAAAATACCACCTTAGCATCAGGGTAGTCGCTCTCGAAGCTAAGGATGTTTCTCAGATCGGCAGAGCGCCAGGAATATATGGACTGGTCAGGGTCGCCGACGACACATATGTTGCGGTGTTTACCCGCCAATTGTTTTGTCAGCACGTATTGGGCGATATTGGTATCCTGGAATTCGTCGATGAGGATGTGGTAGTAGCGTGTCTGGTATCTGGAAAGGACCTCAGGTCGCTGCCTGAAGAGGTAGACGGCCTTCATTAGCAGGTCGTCGAAGTCGAGGGCCTTGCTCTCAGTGAGGAGTTCCTGGTAGCGTTGATAAACCCGCTGCACAACCTCATCGAAATAGGTGGATGCACTCTTGACATAATCCTCTGGCGCCAAAAGGCGGCTCTTTGCCGCCGATATTGCGGAGAGAAAAAGGCGAGGGGGATAGCGCTTGGGATCGAGATCGAGCTCCTGAAGGCTACGCTTGACCAGATTGAGCTGGTCATCTGCATCATAGATGGCAAACCTTGAATCCAGCGCTATATGCGCGCCCTCCCTCCTTAGGATGCGAGCACAGATGGCATGAAAGGTTCCCAGGGTTAGTTCCTCCACCGAGCTGCCAAGGAGGTGGTAGAGGCGCTCCTTCATTTCCCTTGCCGCCTTATTGGTAAAGGTAACTGCCATGATATGGTAGGGGCTGATGCCCCACACCTTGATCAGGCAGGCAACACGATGGGCAATAACCCTGGTCTTGCCACTGCCAGGACCGGCGAGGATGAGCAGCGGCCCCTCGATGGCCTCTACCGCCTCGCGCTGAGCAGGGTTCAACCCCTCAAGGACGTCCATGCTTTGATTATAACATTTTTTTCGAACTCTTCGGAAAGCTCAGAAGCGCTAGGGCTGGTAGATAAACAAGGGATGCACCTGCTTGGCATCTTCACAGATATTAGCGGAGAATAGCCGTGCTGAAGCGCAATGTTCGAAAAAAAGGATGCCTAGCCCTGCAAACCAGGCTCGGGCTGGTGTACGAACAGGGGCTTTTTGTCGGTGATGACCCTTTTCTCCCTGTCTATCGCCCCCCTGAGGCATTTGGGGAGGAGGAACATCCCGTGGTGGGTGAGCCCATCGTAGAATCTGAGGCTTCTTTTCGTTCTGGCGGAGATTCTATGGTTTACCTCGTCCGCAGTGAGGTGAAGGGGGTTAAGCCTCTGCGAGGCGAAAACAAATCCCCACATCCCGCCATAGCTCGGCACCTCGGTCCGATAGGGGAAAACCAGAGGGAACACTGCTTTGAGGGTGTGGCTGATTGCAGTAAAGACGGAATGGTTTCCCCAGACGCTGCAGCCGGCTTGGAGACATAGGATGCCCTGGGATGTTAATCTGCGGCGGATTAGTTCGTAGAACTGTTTGGTGTGCAAGAGATAGGCTGGGCCTTCCTCGATCGGCTCAGGCAGATCAAGGATGATAACATCAAACTTGTCCTGCTTCTGCTTGAGGTGCTTTCTGGCATCAGCGTAGTGCAGCTCCAGGCGACTATCATCAAAAGAGCCTTGATGCAGGGAGGGGAGAAAGTTTCGGCAGATGTCGATCACCTCTTTATCGACATCGACCATGACCACCCTTTTCACCGAGGGGTAAGTCAGCACCTCCCTCAGGGTAGCCCCCTCGCCGCCGCCGGCAATAAACACCCTTTCCGGCTGAGGGTGGGTGATCATCGCCGGGTGGACCAGGGCCTCATGGTAAATAAACTCATCAGCTTCGCTACTCTGGATCTTGCCGTCCAAGACCAGACTTCTGCCGAAGCTGCTCAATTCAATAATCTCGACGGATTGAAATTCTGTCTTCCCGGAATAAACCGTCTCTCTAATGCGATGCAGTTGAACCATGTCAGGGCTGACATGGTCGTAGAACCATTCATCTTTATTCATCGCCAAGGCTCGTCCTCGGAGTCTAAGATCCCTCTCTTTAGCTCTAGAGTAGAGGTGTTTTTTGCTTCCAGTGCATTGGCGAGCAGGTCTACCGCCAGTTCTGGATGAAGCGAATCGCCGCAGGTGAAGATATCTACCGCGGCATAGCCATACTCCGGCCATGTGTGAATGGAGAGGTGAGATTCAGCGATGATCACAACACCGCTGACCCCACCGTAAGGCTCGAAAACGTGGAAGGAATCTCCCATAATAGTGGCGCCCGCTTCTCTAGCCGCAGAGAGGAGGGTGTTTCTGAGGAAGTCGAGATCAGATAACAGCTCCCGATTGCAATCTTTGAGCTCTAAAAGCAAATGTCTCCCTATGGGCTCCAATCATATACCTCCTTTACAAAGGGATTTCAATCAAGAATAATAGCCGTAGTCGAAAGCCCAGTGATAGATTTTAACCAACATCGTCCAATTTATCAATAGTGGGTTACAGGGTGCAAAGAAAGCTGGCCGACATGGAAGCGGCTCTTCTTAACGGTGCCGTGGTGGATCTGGCCCAGGGGGCTCTCTTGGCCTCAGGGGTGGATAATGAGCATGTCTTGGCCCGATATCTGGCTCGAATCGACCAGCTTTGCCACCAAATTGGGGCTGAGGCCGTTTCCGATAAAGGTGGTGACCTGAAAAAGGCAAAGAGGATATTCCACTGGCTGTGGAGAGCGAAGCCTCGCCGTTATCAGCGCCAGGGCAACTTCAAACTAAGCGATGTCCTCGATGCCCAGATGGGGGCGAACGATGAGGTGGGCAATTGCCTTGGGCTTACGCTTCTTTACAATGTGTTGGCACAAAGGTTCGGACTCAAGGTGAGGGCGGTTCAACTGGAGGATGCCTTTGGCCTGGGGCCTCATGTTTTAACCGTCCTATATGTCGCAGGGCGTTCCATTGATATAGAGAATGGTTTCCCCCACGGCTTCGATTATCGGGGACACCTTGAGAACTCCCAGCGGCAGGAATGGGGAGATAGGGAGCTTATCGCCGATATTTATCATAGCGTGGCAAATAGCCTCTTTGAGCAGGCGAAACTGGAAAGCGCCCTCGAAAGCTACGATAAGGCGATCACGCTGAACCCTGAATACACCAAAGCACGCCTCAACAAAGGGATCGTCCTGGTTGAGCTGGGCAGATTTGAAGAGGCAAGGGAATGGTTGGAGAAATAGGGAGATTATTCTCCTTCAGCCTCAGCCGCTTTTTGAGAGAGCCAGGGTCCGAGGGCGAGAAAGTCACCGCGGTGAAACAGGATCTGAAAGGCCATGGCGAGGAGAACTATATCCAGGGCCAGGGATTGGGAACTCAGCGTTACCGCGGTCTCACCGAAGCAACCACAGGTCAAATGTACCCCCCGATAAAGATTAACGCTTTTGCCAATGACGAAGCTCAGCGTTATCAGGATAGAGAGGAAGGAGCTGATTCTGAGCAAAAGCCCCGTTACCAGTAAAACTCCCAGGGCCACCTCCACACCGGGAAGGATAAGACCATAGATACGCGACAGTGAAACAGGCAACACATCATAGGCTTCGACGAGGTCCTGGAATTCGGCAAGCTGACCCAATTTAGCCACGCCAGCGAATATAAATACCCCACCTAAAGCTACTCGCGTAGCCAGGGTCAAATAGGAATGGGTAAGAATTTGCCCCACCTGGTTTGCATTGATAGCTAGTCGGCTCATGACAAAATATTGTGGTATTATAACACTTCAACCTAATCGTTTTCAAATCCGGGGCATCCTTGACAGCGCCATAGGGGAGAATTAAAATGATTCTGCGCCGAGGTAGCTCAGGTGGTAGAGCAGCGGACTGAAAATCCGCGTGTCGGCGGTTCGACTCCGCCCCTCGGCATGCCGAAGTGGCGGAACAGGTAGACGCGACGGTCTCAAAAACCGTTGGGGGGCGACTCCCGTGTCGGTTCGATCCCGGCCTTCGGCACTTTTCTGAGCGTTGACCCCGGTAGGGATTGCGGAGCGCTGAGATACAGAGGAGCGAAAAATGCCGAGTTGTGTAGCGGTAGCACGGGGGACTTTGGATCCCTAAGCCCAGGTTCGAATCCTGGCTCGGCAGCCAAATACTGAGACAGCAGGGCGAGACAATCCCCGATAGCTCAATGGTAGAGCGGGCGGCTGTTAACCGCTAGGTTGTAGGTTCGAATCCTACTCGGGGAGCCAGCTTTATTCTTGAGGCGGCATTCTGGACAATTGGGTAAAACCATCATGAGTGACCCGAGGATCTATCTGCACTCCGCTTTTTATTCCACGTCGCCAGCGACACGCCAGCAGCCACTAGCCCAGAGCCTTGATGAACTCTCCTGAATCAGATATGGTGGCCAAATTAGGCAGCACGTTATCTAGCGTGAAGCTGTGCATCTCCTCGTTGAAGCTGGCACAGCAATCCCTTAGGATTATCACCTCATACCAGGCATCACACGCACACCTCGCTGTGCCTTCCACAACAAAATTGGTGGCAAACCCCGACAAGACAACTGTTCGTATACCCAGTGTTGCGAGAGTGCGCTCAAGTGGATTGGCATAGAAGGAGTTCATACCTGTACCCGTTATGATGAGTTCGTCCTGCTGGGGCTTGACCTCCTCATGTATCTCGTTACCCCATGTGCCTTCGGCCAAAGCACCCGTCTCGCCAACGCTGGCAAACAGGGGGGCTACGGGTATATCCG
>JADFVG010000007.1 GCA_015222405.1 Chloroflexota bacterium | reverse complement strand
CCTTTCCAACATGGTGGGTTTGACCCCGTGCCTTGATAACTCAGCCGCTCGGCGGATAGTTTTGTATTTATGAAACCGAAGTTCTGGCTCATATTTGCTCTTCTGTTAGTAGGTTGCCTTCTCCTTGCGGGATGCACTGGTGGAGCTGGTTCCAAAGGATGGTCGGGACCGGTGGTGGTTGAAGAAATGTCGGTAGAAGGTGACACCTACGATGTCCTCTATATCGGCACCAGGGAGGGGAAGGTTTTCAGAGGCGTCTTATCTAGCGACCCTAAGCCTCACGTGGCCCTCCGGGAATGGTTTCCGGAGCAGGGTGAACCGGGGCTTGGCGCTGGTGCAGGGGGCAGCTTCCTTTCCTGTGCCCCTCCGGTGCCGAAGAGCATCTATAGCACTCCTTTTGTGATTGATGGCGTGGTCTATGTCGGTTCCTACGATGGCAAGGTCTATGCCCTCGATGGTCAAGACATGACCGAGATCTGGGAATACCCCCAGAAGGGAGACATAGATTCCATTGTCGGCAGCCCGGTGGTGGAGGATGGCGTCCTCTATATCGGCTCCACTGATGGCAAGCTCTATGCCCTCGATGCTGAGAGCGGGCATGAGGTTTGGCCGCAGCCGTTTCAAACCGATGACAAAATCTGGGCCACCCCTGCCGTTCATGACGGCGTGGTCTATATCGGCTCCTTCGACCAAAACCTCTATGCCATAGATGCCGAAACCGGCACTGAGATATGGCGATTTGAGACCCAAGGGGGTATTGGCTCCACCCCTGTGATCTATAACGACATCATCTACATTGGCTCCTTCGATAAGAAGTTCTACGCCATCAACCTTGATGGCACTGAGAAGTGGCGTTTTGATGGGGCGGACAACTGGTTTTGGATCAAGGCTGTGGTCTATGATGATATTGTCATCGCTGGCTGCCTTGACCACTGGGTTTATGCCCTGGATGCCGAAACAGGTGATAAGCGGTGGGAATTCGAGACCGGGGGACGGATTCGGGCCGATCCTGTCGTGGCAGGGGATCTGGTCATTATTGGCTCCGGGGATGACATGGTTTATGCCTTGGATGCCGGCACCGGGGAGTCGGCATGGCCCGCGCCCAAAACCGTGGATGGTCACATCCGGGCCCCGCTTTTTGCCGGCGAGGATACGGTCTATCTTTATACCACTGCCGGAACCCTCTATGCTTTGGATACAGAGCACGGCAAAAAACTGTGGGAGCAAGTTACTCGTGAGCCCTGAGGTTAAGTTTAGGTCATGACAGAACTCTGGAATGCTCTCCTGCTCCAACCGATGCTCAATTTCTTGATCCTGCTGTCCCACGTGCTGTTCAGTAACTTTGGGCTGGCGATCATTTTCCTCACCATTATTGTGCGCCTCGTCATGCTGCCCCTTACCTTGAGGCAGATTCGTTCCACACGGGCGATGACGACGCTCCAGCCCAAGTTGCAGGAAATTCAGAAGAAGTGTGGCAAGGATAAGCAAAAGCTGCAGCAGGAGGTATCGAAGCTTTATAAAGAGGCTGGCGTAAACCCCTTGGGTTGCCTGTGGCCGATGTTGATCCAGCTTCCTATCTGGATTGCCCTTTACCAGTCAGTCCTGAGGGCTCTGGCAGCAAGCCCTGAGGACCTGTTGCATCTGTCTCAGAACCTTTATCCTCTATCCGTAGTGCATCAGGCGGTGCCCATGGGGTCAGGTTTTCTCTGGCTCAACCTTGCCATTCCCGACTCCTTCTATATCATGCCCATCCTTGTGGGGGGCACGATGTGGATTCAGCAGAAGATGATGACTGCGCCCACTACCGATCCCAGGCAACAGTCGATGAGCAAGACGATGCTTTGGATGATGCCCCTCATGTTTGCCTTCTTCACCATGCAGTTCCCCACTGGCTTAGCCCTGTTCTGGCTCGTCTCCAATATTATTGGCATCGTGATGCAGTACTTCATCACCGGGTGGGGTGGTCTTGAGGTCACTGTCCAGAGGTGGAAGGCTATATTGACGCGAGTCCCGGCTCCGCTAACCCCGGCGCCTGTAACTGAGACCTCTGTAGCTCCAGCGACAGCGCCAGAAGAGGAATTAGCGCCTGGAGAGGCGAGACAAGAAAAGAGGCCTGAGCATGGAAAGTCTGGAGATAAGCGCAAAGACCGTAGAGGACGCCGTCGCACTCGCCCTAAAAGAACTCGGCGTTCCTCGTGAACAGGTGGAGGTGGACGTCCTCAACAAAGGTAAGCCCGGGTTTTTGGGGTTAGGCGCTGAGGAAGCTAGGGTAAGGGTGACAAAACTCCCCGCGGAAGAGACGGACCGCGCTTCGGTCATCATGGCTAAGGAGATGCTGGGGAGGCTTCTCGACCTGATGAGGGTCCCGGCTTCCGTCAGCGTAAGGGAATTGCAGTTGTTAGGAGCAACGACCGGGCATGTCCCTATTGCCCTCGATATTAGTGGCGAGGACTTGGGCATTCTCATCGGGAGACGGGGTCAGACCCTATCCTCTCTTCAGTACCTTGCTTACCTTATAGTGAGCCATCAGATGAAGGCTCGGGTGCACCTGAGCATAGACGTGGAGGGCTATCGGGAGCGGCGACAGGAGGCATTGCGCAATCTGGCGCTGCGCATGGCGGAGCAGGTGAAGGCTACGGGACATTCGGTCACCCTGGAGCCGATGCCGGCAGGGGAGCGCCGCATTATCCACCTTGCGCTTCAAGACTATCCCGGTGTGACCACTCACAGCATCGGCGAGGGCGAAGCTCGCAAGGTAACCATCCTGTGCCAAAGGTAGCGGGTAAAAGCTTGACTGTATCCCTAGTGGATGTTAATCTCTAATGGCAAAGGCAGTGACGGAGAAGAGTAGAGGGAGAAGGCGTTCAGCGAGTCTGGTACGGTGGGAGCAGATGCGCCCTTCCCTTCCGAAAATCCCTCCAGAGCCGCCAACCGAACGGTGAGAGGAAGAACCTGGGCGCCTAGTAGATTTGGCCGGTGTCGTCAACCGTTATCGATGACGGAGGCATAGTTGTGCCTTAGAGAGGGCCCCGATAATCGGGGAATTAGGGTGGTACCGCGGGTTAGTGAAGCTCGTCCCTTAAAGGACGAGCTTTTTTGGAACTATATGCTGAGCCAGGTCGAGAAGCCTTATGGCTTTCCTAACTAAATGTTAGGCCCATCTCTTAGGAAACACCTTAAAGGGCGAAAAAGGGCGAAAAAAGGTCGAAAAAATGTTCAAACCAGTAGTGAGCGAGGTGAGCTTCCCCGAGCTTGAGCAGCGCATGCTGAAGTTCTGGCAGGAGAAGCGCATCTTTGAAAAAAGCATCGAGGAGCGAGCAGGGAAGCCTCT
>JADFVG010000033.1 GCA_015222405.1 Chloroflexota bacterium | reverse complement strand
GGTTCTTGTGAACTTCAGAGGATAGCCAAGCATCTCGGCGTGAAGCTCAAAACAAAAAGGTTCAGGAAAATCCTGCCTGAGCTACCCATAGATTCCAGCAGTCCCCTGTTCATTTACGACCCTAATAAGTGTGTGCTCTGCGGCAGATGCGTATGGGTATGCCAGGAAAAACTGGGCAAAGGGACCATCGGTTTTGCGTACCGCGGCTTCCGGAGAATGGTCACCACTTTTGGGGATGAGCCTATGGGTAGGTCCGGTTGTAAAGACTGTAGCGAGTGTGTTGCCGTTTGCCCTGTTGGCGCTCTGGTATTCAAGAGCGAAGCCCATTAGCCAGACTTAGCTCTCAACTACAAAGTCCCCTCTGAAACTAGCGATTCAGCTGTAACTAGACTCACCCAGTTGGTGAATAAAATTGAAGATGGGCCTTGTGCCCGCCCATATGGCGGGGATAAACCCCGCCACTACATTACCGGGGGTTTGGGGGCGAAGCCCCCGGTGCTTCTGTCATTCCTGCGAAAGTAGGAATCTGATTTGCTGCCTCCGATACCCGATTCTTGAGCCTGCTCGGACTAGGCTTTCAATCGCTGATCTTCCGCCCCTATTTTTTTCTTGCTTCCCAGGTCTCCAGTCTTTCCTGTCTTTCCTTGCTCGCAACACAGGCCAGAGCGGCTTCAACTTCATAGTCCATCAGGGACTTGAGGTTGGTTTCGCCGCGAGCCATCTCCAACCCTTTCTTAATCATCTTTAACGAAAAGGCAGAGTTCGTCACGATTTTCCTGGCCGTGTCCACCGCAGTTTCCATCAACTTGTCTAATGGTACCGCCTTATTAACTAAGCCGATCCTCTCGGCTTCCCTACCATCAACATACTCTGCCGTAAACAGAAGCTCTTTTGCTTTTGCTGGGCCAACTAAATCCTGGTACAACCTCATAGCGCCACCGGTAACAGAGGACACCACGCTGGCTTCCGGTGAGCCCATTTTAGCCTCCTCGGCAGCAATGCGAATATCGCAGGCCAACGCTAGTTCAATTCCAGAACCCAGTGCATACCCGTTTATAGCAGCTATGGTGGGTTTCTCAAAATATATCAGCTTTCTCGATGCTTCCTGCAATTCCTCTAGGTAGTCACGGTACTGCTCAGCGGGCCTGGCCTTGGACTCCTTCAGGTCTGCTCCAGTGGAAAATGCCCGTCCCTCTCCGGTGACAATTACCGCTTTAATTGACGGGTCATTCCTGGAATCCTCCAGCGCCTGCTGAAATTCCATCCATAGCTGTTTGTTCATCGCATTCAGTACCTGAAGCCGATTCAACTTGATGGTGGCAATCCCCTCTTCTTTACTATAGATTATGCACTCAAAAGCCATTGTTTTTAATCTCCTTAACTAGCGGGTTTGGGGGCTTCGCCCCCAATGCTTCTGTATTCTGCCAGCAAAATGCGCGCATCAACGACTGACGCTCCCTTTTTGTGAACTATTACAGGATTGAGATCAATTTGCTGTATCTCGGGGTTGTCTATCGCCACTTGTGCCACCACTGCCAGAATATCTTTTATGACATCGACATCCTTGGGTTTTTCACCCCTGATTCCAGTCAATAGCTGATAACCTCTTATCTCTTTAACCATCCCATCAATATCATGCACTGCTGGCGGTACCACCCTGAAGGAGACATCTTCTAAAACCTCGACAAAGATACCACCCAGACCGAACATGATCACCGGACCGAACATCCGTTCCCTGACCATGCCGATAATGCACTCCTGTCCCTTAGCTGCCATGGGTGAAATAAGGACGCCAGCGATGTGCTGAGTCACCTTGCTCGCTTTTCTCCAGATGTCGTCAAAGGCTGCTTCGACCTCGTTCCTGGTGCCTAAATTGAGTCTTACGCCACCTACATCTGACTTATGGATAATATCGGCGCTTACTATCTTGGCGGCCACAGGGCAGTTGAGCTGCTCGTAAATGGCAGCTGCCTCTGACCGGCTGGTGGCCAAATGAGCGGGAGGAAGGGGTACACCGTAAGCTGCCAGCAAATCGCGAGCCTCTGTCTCCAGAAGATTAGTCCTTTTGTCATCCTTAACCTTCTGTAGGATTTGTTGTGCCTTGTTTTTCTCCTTGACCTCTATAGCAGAGAGCTTCATCTCCTTCATTTTCCGACGCTTCAATGCGAACTTCATCAGGGCACTGAGGCATCCTACAGCGCGCCCTGACGAAGCTACGACAGGGATTCCATTACGCTTAAGTATTCTTAAAGACTCAATAGGTTCATTGGCGAAACTGGTATGGACGATCAATGGTTTCTGATGTTTCTTAACCAGATCCACCAGTTCATTGGATGTCTGAATTTCCAGGTCTTCTACATGCGCTGCTATGATGTCTTTAAATCCGCCGAAGAAACCGGTGATTAACACTCCATCTACCTGGTCATCCTGCATACATACATTAACGCATTCAGTAATCATGTGTGGATTTTCCTCCGCTGTTCCACCATAGTCTATAGGGTTACTCGCGGGCATTCCCGCTAGCAAGAAAGGCCGTATTTTTTCCTGGCTCGATTCTGCCAATACAGGCACTTCCAGTTCGCATCGTTCCGCATGATCAGCGGCGATACTGTTGTCACCACCTCCTTCTGAAAGAATGGCCACCCGATTTCCCCGGGGCAAGGGGCAGTTAAGCAATGTCTCAGCAACATCAAACATCTCGTCCACATTGGATAGACGGATGATTCCTGCCTGTTTGAAGGCGGCTTCAACAATAACATCATCACCAGCCAAGGAGCCTGTATGCGATGCCGCTGCTCGAGCACCCGCTTTGGTGCGGCCAGCCTTAAGAGAGATAATGGGCTTTTCCTTGGTTACTTCCCTGGCCACCTTCACGAGGTTATTGCCATCTTGAATTCCTTCCAGAAATGTCATAATAACGTGTGTATCCGGGTCATTGCCCAGGAATTCTATATATTCATGTAATTTGACCCCGATAGCATTGCCTGCGCTTATTATCTTGCTAAACCCGATACCCCTTATCTGCCCATAATGAGTCAGTGAGTCGATAACATTGCCGCTCTGGGCTAACACTGAAAGTCCACCCTTTTTAAGCGGAGGAACGCCGAGGAGGTTAAGGTCAGCAGAGGCACTGAAAATACCGCTGCAGTTAGGCCCGATGACATAAGCGCCGGTCCTGCTAGCCTCTTTAAGAATCTCAGCCTCAACTTTTTTACCCTCTTCTCCGGTCTCACCCAGTCCAGCAGTAATGATTACCACACCCTTAGCCCCCATCTTGACACTATCTGCTACGGCAGAAGCAACCAGTTTGGGTGACACCACCACCATAACCAGGTCAACCTCTTTGCCGACCTCCGTTATGGTGGGGTAAGCTTTACGAGAGAATAGCTGCGGCCTATTGGGATTAATTAAATATATCTCGCCCCTGTATCCACCTTCTATCAGACTCCTGCTCCTTCTCTCAGAAGCCTTACCCGATGTCTCCGAAGCACCGATCACGGCCACTGAACCGGGGTTGAAGACCTTGTTAAGATCGCTCATAGCCTGCTCCTATACACTTCTCCACATTACAGCTCAATCACATCTGTTCATTTCTACCGTAATGGTCTAGTCTGTTCAAAACCAGGCGTAATCCCTAACAACTCAGTTATTCCAAGAACCCTAACCTGTAATCTATAGTATATCACCCCGCCCACGCCGTCAAACGGCTAAAAACGTCGACAATGATTAAGGTTGGGCGTAATGTTCTGCCGCAGTCGATTTGTCCCAAAACGACCGGACCAATACGACTTTTTACCAGTGTAGATAGAATTCTGGGAAAATGGAAAAAATCGCAAAAAATTTGTCGAAATTTGCGACATGTAGCCCAAATCTTAAAAGGATTTTAACATTTGCATGTTACACTATAATGGAGAAAATGTCGCAAAAAAGCAAAAAAGGGGGTGGAATGATGAGAAGGATCGCTTATTGGTAAGGCGGTCGCCGAATGCCTGAGAGGTGTTCTGCGGCCGCCGGTCATTTCTAAATATACGAATTTGTAAGACAAGAAAGGAGACAAAAGTGATGAAGAGGATATCTATGATCGTACTGGCGCTGGTGCTAGCCATCAGTCTGGTTGCTGTTGGCTGTTCCGAGCCAACAGAGGAGGAGGTATTTCTGAGCTTCGGCACCTGCGCTCCGGGGGGAACCTGGTACCCGGTAGGTGCGGGAATGTCCGTGGCCATTGAAGACAACACCGACCTTCGCGTGACCGCGGAATCGACGGGCTGCAGTCTTGTCAACACCCGCCTGGTTGGCCGAGGCGAACTTGACTTTGGGATCACCACCGGATTCGTGCCGTTCGCGGCCATGGCAGGTACAGGTGCGTTCGAGGATGACGGACCAATGCCCGGAATCCGTTGCCTAATACAAATCTGGGGTACCGCTTACCACTATGTGACCACAACGGGTAGCGGGATTACCGAGTTAAGTGCGGAGGCCCTACAGGGAAAGAGGTTCGGTTGTGCACCGGTTGGCGACTCGGGCGATGTCTACACCCGGACAATACTGGAGGACGTGCTGGGTATGGATATTGATGGGGACCTTGCCGTGTTCCTGAATCAGGATCCGATCGATAACGTTGACGCCCTGGCCGATGGGGTGGTAGACATCATTCACATCAACGGGTCCCTTCTAGGGACTGCGGGCGTAATCGAGGCCTTTGCTCGCATAGGGGATGCAGTGCTACTTCCCATGCCTGGAGATGTCTTTGCCGACTTCCAGGCCCTGAATCCTGAGGTGTTCTTGGCCACGGTGCCGGCTGGGAATTACGGGGCGGGTCAAACGGAGGCCCTACAGGTCTTTGTCTGTGCCGGTTCAATAATAGCCAACATTGACTATATGGATAATGCCACGGCCTACGAGGTCACCAGAGGCATACATGAGGGCCTCCCCGGCCTGGCTCCCATCCACCCCGGTATTGCAGAGATGACCGATGACTACATAGTGCTGGCTGCTTTTGCCTACCATCCGGGAGCAATCGAGTACTATGAGGACGTGGGAATCTGGCCCGGGTAAGCTGAACGAGGTGGAGATCAATCTGTAACGAATGGTGACGCGGTTGGCGATGTCCCTTCAAGACATCGCCAACCGTATACTCGGCTAAAAGCAAATTTGCGTATTTCGCCTGGGACGAGGGCAACATGAAAAAGCTGATGGCGCTTCTGGCCGTAGTTGCCTTGAGCACAGGTCTTGTGGTATTCCTTGCGCAACGGGACCAGGATGATGTGCCTGATAATTCGCTTCTCCTTCGAGTAGACAAGTCAGGCACAGGAGAAACTTTGTTAAGCCTCCCGGTGAGTGTGGGTGAGGAATTTGATATTCGTTGGATTCACTCGGTATCGGGAAGCCCCATCAGGGATACCTACCGGATACGGGAAGACGGAGAGATAGTTATGACGGAGTACGCCTATCAGTGGTGGGCAGAACCTCTTCACAAGGAGAGCAATTCGGAGGTGACCGTCGTTTCCGATGGGGGTTGGACCAGGGTTGTGTTCGAAGTCGAACGCCAGTTTGACCCCTGTCTTACGTTGAGGTTGAGTACCCATGATACCCATGAACTGATAGTTGGAGGGAGCACGATCCCGCTGCTGGATATTGCTGAGGCTGGTGATGCAGTGAAATTCCGGGTATTGACGACGGGCAATGGTGGACGAGAGTAAGTCCCAGGAAGGAAATAATGCGGAGGGACCGGCGCCCGGCCAGCCTGTCCTGCCCGTCGCTGCGCTGGAGGGTGGCGCCCCGGGGCAGCGGGATCTGACCGGTGTCCTGAACTACGTGGTGACCGGTCTTTGCCTGGCAGGGGTTGCCTATGTAGTCTACGTCGGGTTGACCTATCGTTTCTATGCTCTGGAGCATCGGTCTATTTTCTGGGCCTGGATGGTGGCGCTGCTTTTTCTGATGTACCCCCTGCGGAAAGGAAAGGGGGGGAAGGGCCTCAGTCCTCTGGACATCGCCCTCGCAGTGGCCGGTGCTGGAATGTCCTTATGGATTTGCTTGGAAGCCACCGATATAATGATGAGGATTGGCCGCTGGGAGACTTATCATGTAGTCATTGCAACTGCTATGATAGTCCTTACCCTGGAGGCGTGCCGCCGGTCCGCGGGAAAGGTAATAGTCATTCTGGCCCTGGTTTTTATGGGCTTCGCGCTGGCTGGTCCCTATCTGGGACCTCTAAGACATGCCGGCATTCCCTTTGAGAGGCATGTGACGTATCAAGTCCTGGGGACAAGCGGGATGTTTGGCATTCCTCTGGGGGTTATAGCGACCTTCGTTTTCCTGTTTATCTTGTACGGGGCCATCCTGGAAAGGACAGGAGCAGGTAGGTTCTTTGCCGACCTCGCCTACGTTTTCACTGGTGGCACTGCCGGCGGCCCGGCCAAGCTAGCTGTGGTGAGCAGCCTTTTCTTCGGCAGCATCTCGGGTAGTAGCATCGCCAACACCACGAGCACGGGAGCTATCACTATCCCGCTTATGAAGAACGCGGGTTATCCTGCCGAGTTTGCTGCCGGCGCAGAGGCTGGCGCCTCTACTGAGGGGCAGCTTATGCCACCGGTAATGGGGGCGGCAGCTTTCATCATGGCTGAGTTTCTGGGGATACCCTATGTACACATCTGCATCGCTGCATTCATCCCGGCACTATTCACTTTCGTAGCTATCTTTATGCAAGTCCACTTTTATTCGGTACGTCGTGGAATTAGGGGGCTGCCAATGGAAATAAGCCGGCTCAGGGCCCTGTGGCAGGCACTGTGGTGGGGTGGGCACCACCTCATTTCCGTCGGTGTGCTTGTCGGTCTGCTGGTTGCGCATTATTCCCCGATGAGGGCGGCGATATTTGCCATCCTCACCCAGCTGATTGTCAGTAGCTTACGAAGTCATAGCCGCCTGTCACCCATAGGTATAGCTGAGGTCTTGCGCGACGGAGCACTACGCGCTGCCGGAGTAGCAGCCATTTGTGCTGCGGCAGGCTTTGTCATTGGTGCCATCGTCCAGACCGGACTTGGCGTAACCTTTTCCGCCACGATTGTTCGTATCTCGGGTGATTCATTGATCATTCTCTTGTCCCTGTCTGTGGTTACCTCTCTTATTCTGGGAATGGGCGTTCCCACCACAGCCAAGTATATTATTGTCGCCGCCCTGGTTGCCCCAGCCATGATGACGCTGGGTGTGCTACCTCTGGCTGCCCACCTGTTCGTTTTCTACTTTGCATCAGAGGCTGATATCACACCGCCGGTTGCTCTGGCTGCCTATGCCGCGGCAGGCATCGCCAGGGCAAACCCGATGAAGGCAGGAGTTATCGCCTGGACATTGGGGCTTGGTGGATACATTTTGCCTTTCATATTTATCTATAATCCAGGGCTTCTCCTTAGAGGACCTCCCCTTGATATAGGGCTGGGCCTGTTGGACGCTTTCGTTGCCGTTGTGTGTATTTCCAGCGCTATACAGGGCTACTTGTTCATTCGGACGACGCGGCTGGAGCGGATATTGCTTGGTGCTACCGCGGCGATGGCCGTCTTTCCTCTGGGGCCGACTACATTGCTTATGATCCCAATCATTGGAGGTGTAGTAGCTTCGCAGCTGCTGCGACGACGCAGACTTTCTAAAGGCGACTCGACGACATTTAACCACCTCGGGACAGGCTAAACAATATCAAATGGCCCCGATGGTTTTGAGTTTTGAATTTGTTTAGTCCCTGAGATCCCTGATCAAATTAGTGCCAGGGAATACATATTAGGGTTTGGGATTTCTCAATCTACGACATCTCGCCCCAGTTTCTACCCAGCTTGATATCTATTTTCACAGGGACACTAAGTTTAACAGCACCGGGCATAAGTTCAGCAACCAAGGATTTCATCTCCTCCACTTCCTCCTCGGGCACCTCGAAGAGCAATTCATCGTGTATTTGTAACAGCATCTTGTTCTTAAGATTCCGCTTCTCCATTTCTCGATGGAGATTTATCATGGCAATCTTAATGATATCGGCAGAGCTGCCCTGCACCGGGGCATTTATAGCCATGCGTTCTGCAGCCTCCCTGACCATTCGGTTGGAGGAATTGATTTCGGGTAGGAACCGCCGCCTCCCCAACACGGTCTCCACATAGCCTAACTTCCGGGCTTGCTCCTTGGTTGCTTCAAGATATTCCTTCACCCTGGGATATTTCTCGAAATACAGGGCGATGAATTGAGCGGCTTCTTCCCGGCTGAGATTGGTGGCTTGCTCCAATCCATAGTCGCTCATGCCATAAACAACTCCGAAATTGACCGTTTTGGCATTTCGTCGCATCTCAGGGGTTACCTCATCCGCAGGGATGTCAAAGAGTTTAGAGGCGGTCGTGGCATGGATATCCTCGTCGTGGGCAAAGGCGGCAATGAGACCGGGGTCTTGGGAGAGGTGGGCCAGGACTCTGAGGTCAATCTGGGAATAATCGGCGCTTAGAAGGTATGCCCCGGGCGGAGCTATGATGGCTTTCCTTATCTTATTCCCCAGCTCACTTCTTATAGGTATATTCTGGAGGTTGGGGTCGCTGGAAGAAAGTCGGCCGGTAGCTGTGCCCGTCTGGTTAAAATTGGTATGTACCCTCCCCGTCTTATGGTTAATAAGCACAGGCAGGGCATCAACATAGGTTGACTTGAGCTTACTGAGCTGACGATATTCCAGTATAAATTCAATTACGGGATGAACGCCTCTCAATGCTTCCATGACCGAGGCTTCGGTGGAGTATCCGGTTTTCGTTCTGCGAGACTGGGGCAGCCTGAGCTCCTCGAAAAGCACCTTGCCTAATTGCTGGGGCGAGTTGATATTAAACTGGTGCCCGACACTGCCGTAGATTTCCTTCTCCAGCCTCAGCAGTTGCTGACCTAGCTCCCGAGACATCTCACGGAGCAGGTCGGTATCCAAGAGAATGCCATGGCTTTCCATAGCTACCAAAACTGGAATCAAAGCCATCTCCACTTCGGTGAAGAGCTGCCATAGGCCCTGCTTTCGTAGCTCAGCTTCCAAACTCTCCTTTAAACTCCAAACGATTTCCACGCTGGCGCAGAAATAGCCGGCAATCCGGTTGACATCCAGCAGGGATACGGAGCTTTGTTTCTTTCCCGGGCCAGTTAATTCAGCGGGGGTCGCCATCTCGACGCCCAGTTTATTAAAGGCCAAAGCTTTAAGTCCCAGGCTTTTTTCGCCAAGGAGATAAGCAGCGAGCATGGGGTCGAAATTCAGATTCTCAAGTTTCACCCCACAACCAGCCAACACCGCCACAACATGCTTGCCATTATAGGCAATCTTACCTACGCTGGCGTTTTCCAAAATCGGATTGAGCCTG
>JADFVG010000225.1 GCA_015222405.1 Chloroflexota bacterium | reverse complement strand
CGCCTCAGCGGCCCCGATGCCCTTGCCATTGCCCGGAAGGTGTTTGCCCGTCCCCTCTCAAATCGGCGCCTGGTTTACGGGCACATCACCGACCCCGAAACAGGGGAGGTTGTCGATGAGGTTCTCGTTGCCTATATGGAGGCACCACATACCTACACCAGAGAGGACATCGTGGAGATCAATTGCCACGGCGGCCCCCTGCCCCTTCAGCGCATTCTGGGGCTGGCATTGCGCTATGGCGCCAGGATGGCAAATCCCGGCGAGTTCACCCTCAGGGCCTTCCTCAATGGCAGGATCGACCTCGCCCAGGCGGAGTCGGTTCTGGATGTAGTTCAGGCCAAGACGGCGGCGAGCCTGAGGGTGGCGGTGCAGGGGCTGGGGGGGAAGCTCTCCCAGTCCCTTACGGAGGTGCGCAGCCAGTTGATGGGGGTTCTTGCCTATCTCACTGCTCGGATCGATTTTCCCGAGGACGAGGTCGAGGGGCAGGAGGTAATCCCCACGCTGGAGGGGGCGCGCCAGATGCTAAAGGAGCTTATCTCCAGTGCTGAGGCAGGGGTAGTCTACCGCCAGGGAGTGAGAACCGCTATTGTCGGGCGCACCAATGTGGGCAAGTCAAGCCTCTTGAATTGCCTGCTGCGTCAGAGCCGTGCCATCGTTACCCCCGTCCCTGGCACTACCCGTGATACCCTGGAGGAGGTGGTGAACCTCAAGGGGGTGCCCTTCGTCCTGGTCGATACTGCGGGCATTGTCCAGAGCAAGGACATGGTGGAGGTGCTCGGGGTAGAGCGCAGCCGGAGGGCCATCGAGCAGGCGGACTTCGTCCTTTTAGTCATCGATACCAGCGAGCCGCTCAAAGATCCTGATAGAGAGATTATTGACCTGCTTGCCGGGAAGGAGGTCGTGGTGGTGGCCAACAAATCAGACCTGCCAAGACAGGCTGACCTCGATGGGCTCCCCTGGCCCAAGGTCTCCACATCAGCCCTGACTGGCGATGGCCTTGAGGAGCTGGAGGAGAGGATGGTGGACTGCGTCCTCAGGGGGAGGGTTTTCACCTCTGATGCCCTGCTGGTCTCCAATCCCCGCCACAAGAGCGCCCTGGAGCGAGCGCAAAGCCACCTGGAGCAAGCCTTGTCGAGCATCGAGGCCCAAATGCCCGATGACTTCGTTACCATCGACCTCACCGCCGCCCTGAACGCATTGGGGGAGATCACCGGCGAGACAGTTACCGAAGAGCTTCTGGAGACCATCTTCAGCAATTTCTGCATTGGCAAGTAGCCCTGGCCCCCAGGTCGTGCTAAGGGTGCTTACCTTGACACTCAACGGGTGCTTTTGATATAATTTTTGCGCTCTGGGGATATAGCTCAGCCGGGAGAGCGCTGCGTTCGCATCGCAGAGGTCGGGGGTTCGAATCCCCCTATCTCCACCAGAGGCTGAGCGACGGAGGCACATATGGAGATTGGGGCTTGTGGCATAGCCTGTGGAATCTGCCGTTTCCGTGGAATGTGTGCGGTGGGAGGGTGTGTTGCTGGCACAGATAAGGATGCAGCAAAGAAACTGGAAACCCAGAAGTCAAAGTTAGGATTTAACTGCCCAGTTCTTGAGTGTGCCTTTGAGAGCAAAGTGGATTACTGTCTCAAAGACTGTGATAGATTTCCATGTGAGGTACACTATCGAGGATTTCCTTATAGCAAGGCATTTTTGTCCTGGTGTCAAAAGCAGAAACCCGGGGGCGAGTGAGTTAGGGATGTTACGACCTAGCACGGCAAATAGTTTGAACAAAGCCCCTGTAGCTCAGAGGATAGAGCAGCGGTTTCCTAAACCGCGTGTCGGGCGTTCGAGTCGCCCCAGGGGTACCAGAATTGGGGTTTGATATGAGTGAGATTACTAAATTGTTCTGCGGGTTAGCATGCCATGATACTGAGGACACAGAGTCCTGCAAGACCGTATGTGAGCCCTGTAGCGAAATCGGGTTGGAGCTTTGGAAATCGAGCAGGTACGAAGAGAGCGAGAGCAAGAAGTCTCAGCGTTTCCTGTTAGGATTGCTCGCTTTTACAGGTGCAATATACTTTGGGCGTAAGATAGGCCGCAGGTAGGTCAAAAAGAGGGGTGTAGCTCAGTAGGGAGAGCAGCGGTCTCCAAAACCGCAGGTCGGGGGTTCGAGTCCTCCCGCCCCTGCCAGATGCCGAGGTGGTGGAATCGGTAGACACGCCATCTTGAGGGGGTGGTGGGCGAAAGCCCGTAGGAGTTCAAGTCTCCTCCTCGGCACTTTTTCGACCTAAGGGTGAGAGCAAGTGAAAGCCTAGTTCCATAGAGAAGGGGCCTGAAAGCGGTAAGGCATCTCAACTTGAATCTAGGACCAGTTCGAAAAAGTTCGAAAAGAGCGGAAGTAGCTCAGCTGGTAGAGCGTCTCCTTGCCAAGGAGAAGGTCGCGAGTTCGAATCTCGTCTTCCGCTCCAATGTATTTGAGTCACATCTGGGGAGTTCGGCATGACGGGTAACTCTTCTGGCGCAGTCTCCAATGGCAACCCCATCCTGACGGCGATGCAGGGGTGGCAACCGGCTCGGGTGCTTATGGCGGCCAACCGCTTGGACGTGTTCACCATCATTGGCGAAGGGCGGCTTTCCGCGGAGGAGGTAGCAGAGCGGTGCCAGTCATACCCGAGGTCCATGTCTCTTTTGTTGAACGCCTGTGTTGCCTTGAAGTTCCTGCAAAATGAAGGCGGTCTCTACAGCAACTCCCCCGACGCCATCGAGTTGCTGATCCGGGGGAAGCCCACGTACATGGGGGACATGATAGCCCATGGTGAGGATACTATGCAGACATGGATGAACCTTGAGGAGGCAGTGCGGATCAACCGAGCAGTCGTGGATAGGGAAGGCCATGCCTTCACCTCAGACTTCCTTCGTAACTTAGTCCGGGGCATGCACAACAGGGCTATGGCCACCGGTGAAGTAGTGGCTGAGGCCCTTGACCTCTCAGGTCGCCGTCAGCTCTTCGATGCTGGTGGAGGCCCAGGAACGTATTCCGTCTTTCTGGCGAAGAAGTACCCCCTTCTCAAGGCCATTGTCTTCGACTTGCCGCCAGTGATAGAGATCGCAAAGGAAGTGATAGCTAGCTTTGACATGCAAGATCGAATTACCACCCGGGTGGGCAACTACTTTGAGGACGATTTTGGCCAGAGCAACGACGTGGTGCTGCTGTCAGCAATATTGCACCAGATGGGGCCCGAGAACTGCAAGCTGCTATTGCGCAAAGCCTACGATTCCCTGGTAAGCGGTGGGATTGCCGTTGTGAGCGAAAACTTTGTCAGCACCGATGGCACTTCCCCTGTCTCGGCGGCGCTCTTCTCCCTAAACATGCTGGTGCATACTGGTGAGGGTCAGTCTCGGAGTGCTGAGGAAGTGATAGACTGGATGCGGGAGATCGGCTTCGTCGACCCATTCGTCAAGTCTCTTTCTGAACGGATGTCACTGGTGATTGGGACAAGGCCCTAGCGAGGACGCAAAAGAAAATCAAACGAATAAAGAGGCAAAAATGGAATTTGCTCATTTACCGTTGCAACAGGAAGTAGAGTTTCTCGCGGGATCCTATTGGATATCAGAGGAGGAGAAAATACCATATAATGGCAGAGAGGTTCTCTGCCTGGTTAGGGACGCTAGCCCCTTCACCAGTTGTGGTGTGGGGGGCTGCGGTCAGTTTTCAGGATTTAGGTCAATCTTGATACCCGGCTTTGTAATAAGACATAGATACAAGAAAAACGAAGGTGGCCTGGAGGTATCAGAGGTTGAAACTATCAATGACGAAGATACCAAGAAAGATCTCCAAGAAATCGTTCAGCAAAAATATGGCACACCACACCTAGAGTTCCTGTAAACCTCATATCAATACATCGATGAGCGGCCATTCCCATTACAGCACGAAGCCCAGAATCTGGTTCCGAAGTCTCACGGTGTCAGTCCGCTGATTGGGCAATGCCAGGAACACGATTTGCCACGTTTTGACAGTTTGGAATAAGCTGTGCTAGGGTGCTAAAGGTAGGAGGG
>JADFVG010000224.1 GCA_015222405.1 Chloroflexota bacterium | reverse complement strand
TTATATGTTCTCCTTTGGAGCCTATGCTATGACACTCCACCACCGTCACCCCCCTGCTGAGGAAAGTGGGGAGAGGATTAGCACAGCCAAATGGAGCCAGTTGCTGCATGGTGTGAAAGGCCCTCCCTTGAAGAGAAGAAAGCGGAAGCTCAGCATCGATAAAGATCCTGGGGCGAAGGTCGAGGTCGGCGAGCTGGTCGTCAGCAATCTCAACTAGGCGCTCCCGGATGCGAGATAAGTTCTCGGTGGGTGCAGTGAATCCCGCCGCCATTGGATGCCCACCGAAGCGAGATAAGAGGTCGGCACACTGGGTCAGGGCTGCAACAACGTTGAACTCAGGGATGCTGCGGGCGCTCCCCCGGCTCCATTCCTCCCCCTCCTCAAAGACGATGGTAGGGCGATAGAATTCCTCCACCAGCCTGCCGGCAACGATACCCACCACCCCTGAAGGATAATCTTCATCTCCAACCATAAGCAGCGGAAAATCGGTGCCCTGAGCAAGCAGTTTTTCCCTCGCCTTGGCCTGAACCTCCTCGGTTAGCCTCTGGCGCTCGGCATTTTTTTTCTCGAGCAAATTGGCCAGCCTTTGCGCCTCTTCCTCAGACTTGGTCGATAGCAAATCGTGGCTGACGATGGCATCATAAAGCCTCCCCGCTGCGTTGAGCCGAGGTCCTAGTACCCAGGAGATAGTATCGTGATCGATGCTGCCCGGAAAGACACCGGCCAAGCGCATCATCTCCCTCAAGCCGAGGCGACGAGCGCTGTTCAACACCTCAAGGCCTCGCTTCACCAGATAACGGTTCTCACCGAGGAGGGGAACCATATCAGCCACTGTTCCCAAGGCAACCAGGTCCAAAAGATGGTCTAAACGCTGTTCCTTGCCCAACGAATTAGTCAGTGCCTGGAACAGCTTGAAGGCAACGCCAACGCCAGCGAGATCAGGGAAGGGGTAAATGGAGTCAGCCCGTTTTGGATCTATTGCCGCTATCGCCGGTGGAATCTGCGAGGGGACGGTGTGATGATCGGTGATCACTACATCGAGTCCCATCCTTTGCGCCCTTTCCACCTCGTCAACAGTGCTGATGCCACAATCAACAGTGACCACCAGCCCGACCCCCTGTTTATGCAGTCTTTCCAGAGCGACATGATTAAGGCCATACCCCTCCTCAACTCGGTGCGGGATATAAGGGGCGACGCTTGCACCAAGAGAGGAAAGACCTTCAGTGAGGACTGCAGTAGCTGTAATGCCATCGGCATCGAAGTCGCCATATATGACGATGCTCTCAGCGGAATCTAGAGCGTGGCGGATTCTGGCTACCGCCTTTTCCATATCGGGGAGAAGCAAGGGGTCAGCGAGGAGGCGCTCATCTGCTGCTAGGAATGGCTCAACCTGGGCTGGGTCGGTGATGCCGCGATTATAAAGGAGTTGCACCATTAACGGAGGGACGTCCTTTATCCTGGCCAAAAGCTCCGCTGGAAGGCGGGGCGGCATCTGCCACCGGCTATGGTTCATGTTCTATCCTCTCTTCTAGGTTTCGGTGTAGCGGCGGAAGATGAGCGTTGAGTTGTGCCCGCCAAAGCCAAAGGAATTGGTCAGCACCTTATCTACTTTTGCCTGGCGAGACACGTTGGGCACGTAATCGAGGTCACATTCGGGGTCGGGGTGGGTGAGATTTATCGTCGGGGGAATGACTCCGTGCTCAATAACAAGCATGCATATTGCGGCCTCGATGGCACCTGCGGCACCCAGAAGATGCCCCATCATCGACTTTGTCGAGCTAACCGGAATACGGTAGGCATCGCTGCCAAAGGTGGTCTTTAGCGCCATTGTTTCGTTCTTGTCGTTTAACGGGGTGGATGTGCCATGGGCATTGATGTAATCGATTTCTCCCGGCTCAAGGCCCGCCTTTTTCAGGGCCATTCTCATTGCCCTCACTCCTCCCTCCCCCCCTTCGGCAGGCTGAGTGATGTGGTAGGCATCCCCTGTAGCACCATAGCTCACAATCTCGGCCAGGATAGGAGCGCCCCGTTTGGTGGCGAAGGAGAGTTCCTCCAGGATGAGAATGGCAGCCCCTTCCCCGATGACAAAGCCATCCCGCTCGGCATCAAAGGGGCGGGAAGCTTTCTGGGGCTCATCGTTTCTGGTAGAGATAGCCCTCGCGGCATTGAAGCCGGCAATGGTCATGGGGATTATTTGAGCCTCAGTGCCTCCGGTAATCATCGCCTGGGCATCACCTCGCCTGATCATCTCAAAGGAGACGCCGATGGCATCAGTTCCACTGGCACAGGAGGAGGTAGTGCAGAAGTTGGGGCCTCTGGCTCCGAGCAAAATGGAAACCTGCCCTGGGGCCATGTCGGAAATCATCATCGGGATAAGCAGGGGGCTGACCCTACTCGGCCCCTTCTCATTGAGCACCTGGAACTGCTTGAGAAGGACATCAAGCCCGCCAAACCCAGCTCCAATAATCACCCCAATCTCATCAGCGTTGGTGGCATCGATAGTCAGATGAGCCTGCTCTACTGCTTGCAGGGCAGCCACGGCGGCGAATTGCACGAAGCGCCCCATACGCCGCACTTCCTTGCGGTCTAGATATTGAGCAGGATCGAAGCTTTTCACCTCGGCAGCAAACTTGGTGTCAAAGGACTCGGCATCAAACTGGGTGATGTAGTCCACCCCTGACCTTCCATTGATCAGCCCTGCCCACGTCGAAGGCACATCCAGGCCTAAGGGGCTAATGGTCCCAATACCTGTAACCACGACTCTAATGCCCAAGGGATGCTCCTCCTTTTCATCACGGTGATTCCCGACAGTATACCACACCGAAGGCCGAAATCACCACCTTCAATTTGACCCTCTCAAACTTAAACCATATAATAGCATGACAAAAAAGCAAGTCAATGTGACAGCGGGGAAGGATAGATGAGAGGGCTGAAGAGAAATGGCTCCGTAACTGTGGAAACCCTAGGCTGCAAGCTGAATCAGGCAGAGAGCGAATCTATAGCCAGGCAGTTCGCCGCTGCAGGCCATAGCATCTACCATCCTTCAGATTGCGCCGATATATATATCCTTAATACCTGCACCGTTACCCATGT
>JADFVG010000223.1 GCA_015222405.1 Chloroflexota bacterium | reverse complement strand
TCCCCTGCGGAAGAGGCGGGAATCATGCCCGGGGATACCATCCTCGAGCTAGATGGTCGCGAGATCAGGAACATCCACGACCTTGTTTACAACACTCACCTCAACCTTGGCGCAAAGGTCACCCTGCTCCTAGGCAGAGATGACACCCAAGAGAAGGTATCGCTGGTGCCGCGCTGGGACCCGCCGGAAGGGCAGGGGGCCATGGGGGTAATGGTGGAGCTGCAAAATGCCACCACAATTAAAGAGTCCTACCCCTTCTGGGAGGCGATCCCCAAGGGGACGATCTACAGCGTCGAGACCCTGATTCTATTTAAGAACGAGATACAGAGATGGTTTATCGCCAAAGAAGGGCCTCAGGTTGCGGGGCCTGTTGGCATCGCCCAGCTCACCGGGGAGGCAGCAAAGAGCGGGTTTGGAGTGCTGCTGGAGTTTACCGCCTTTCTGAGCATGAATCTGGCGATAATCAATCTGCTGCCCATCCCCGGCCTCGATGGGGGGAGAATCATTTTTGTCGCCATCGAGGGCATCCGCCGCGGGAAGAAAATTTCGCCAAAAAAGGAGGGCCTGGTTCACCTCATTGGCTTCATGATATTGATTCTGATAATAGTCCTGATAAGCTATCAGGATATCCTGCGCATAATAAGAGGAGAAAGCTTGATCCCATGATGCGACGCAGAGCCTCGAGGCCGATTAAAATAGGCGATGTGACCATCGGCGGCGGCACCCCCATCGTGGTGCAGTCCATGACCAAGACCGACACCCGAGACGTGAGGGCAACCACCGACCAGATAAGGGGGCTTGAGGAGTGCGGCTGCCAGATAGTGAGGGTTGCCGTCCCCGATAGGGAGGCTGCCGATGCCATCCCCGACATAAAGCGGAGCATCTCCATCCCCATCATCGCCGACATCCATTTCGACCCTCGCCTCGCTATTTTCGCCCTTAAGGCTGGTGTGCATGGGATCAGGATAAACCCGGGTAATATCAATGACCCACATCAGATTGCCCAAATAGTCCTCGCCGCCAAGGAGCGAGAGGTTCCTATAAGAATCGGAGTCAACTCGGGTAGTTTGCCGGCAACGGAAGGCTCGCAAAAGCCGGTCGCCGAGCGCATGGTGGATGCGGCGATGGAGCAGGTCGAAATGTTCGAAAGCCTGGATTTCGAGCTGATCAAGGTCTCGCTCAAGGCCTTCGATGTGCCAACTACCATTGAAGCCAATAAAGCTATCGCCCAAAAAATGCCCTATCCCCTCCATCTGGGGATCACCGAGGCCGGCACCCCAAAAACAGGCGTGATACGGAGCGCCGTTGGCATTGGCGCCCTGCTCTACATGGGCATCGGGGATACCATTCGCGTTTCGCTAACTGGCGACCCCCGGGAGGAGGTCATCGCCGGCTACGAAATATTGAAATCGCTCGATTTGAGCCAGCGCGGCCCCATCCTGATAAGCTGCCCTTCCTGCGGGCGGGCTGAAGTTGATATAATAGGCCTGGCCAACGCCGTAGAAGAGCGGTTGGTGAAGCTGGAGAAGCCGATAAAGGTGGCGGTGATGGGGTGCGTGGTCAACGGCCCCGGCGAGGCCCGGGACGCCGATGTCGGCATCGCCTGCGGCAAGGGGCGGGGGGTCATCTTCCGCAAAGGCAAGCAGGTTCGGACAGTGGAGGAGAAGGATTTCATCCAAGCACTAATGGCAGAAATAGAAGCATTGTAGAAGCAAGAATGGAATGCAGTTGCACATAGGTTGTCTCAGGGCGAAAAAGGCGCTGATGGCAGAGGTGGAGAGCATATGACCGAAGAGGAAAAGCCTCTCACCAGAGAAGAGGTCCTCAAGATGATTGAGGAGCACGGCGGTCCAGAAGGGCTTGACCTGTGCGGGAGAAACTTAGAGGGAATAAACCTCTCCTCTGAAACAAAAAATGAAGAATTTCTTCACCTGCCGAGCATAATCATCAGCAAGGGTGTCAAACCACTTGATCTGCATGGCATCGTCGTCATTGGCGCGAACCTGCAACAAGCAGAGCTCTCCGGTGCCAACCTGCAAGGGGCCAACCTTTTTAAAGCCAAATTGCAAGGAGCATTCCTCATAGACGCTAATTTGCGCAGGGCATACCTCAGCAGTGCCGAACTGCAAGGAGCTCTACTTTGGCACGCTGACCTCGAAGGAGCTACGCTGGAATACGCTGAACTGCAAGGAACTGAACTCAAAGAGGCTAACTTGAAAGGTGCAAACTTGGAGTACGCAACTCTCCGCGGTGCTTACTTGGAGGGCTTTACAATAGACTCCAACACCAAGCTACAAAATGTAGACTGGGGTCACGACTACATGGTGAGAGAGGAAAAGGAACGGTGGTTCCAAGCAGCGCAGGGAATCTATCGCATCTTAAAGCAGTGGCATACCCAAGCGGGCATATATGACATAGCAGGTGAATTCTACTTCCGAGAGATGACAGTAAAAAGAAAGGCCTTAAGATGGTGGCCAAATCCGCTGCCGCGGGC
>JADFVG010000032.1 GCA_015222405.1 Chloroflexota bacterium | reverse complement strand
CTGGCTGGTTTAGACAGCTCTACCCCAAGACCCGCCAGGCGTCTGGCCCCAGGGATCACGCTACCATAAACACTCATAGTGCAACCATTATACAACCATCTTATACTCCATGTGTCACCTATCTACCTGAACGAGGCCAGGAGGTGTGCTATAATGGTATGCCTATCGCTTCGGTGACATGCCGATGGAATTTCGAAAAGAAATAAGCACCGTGGAGCTATTAACTCCCCATCGATTTGAAAGGGAGACTCAGGTTGTGGAGTATAGAGAGGATCCCTTGACCGGTTCTCATAGCAGGATAAACGTTGCCCGGGCGGGAAGGAGGAGGCAAGGGCAAAGAGGCGATTTGGATTTGAGCGAGGTGGTTGCCAGTACCAAGGGGGATTGTTTTTTCTGCCCCCAGAATATTGAACAGCAAACGCCCAAATTCCCGCCCCAGCTCTGCCCTCAGGGCAGGATAGAGAGGGGGGAATGCCTTGTCTTTCCCAATCTATTCCCCTTTGCTGAATATCATGCTGTTGGCACCCTGAGCAGGGAGCATTTCCTGGACTTAGATGAGTTTACTCCGGAAATGATCCTTGATAATCTGATGGCTTCTAGAGAGTACATCGCTGCTGTGCACCGTGTGGATGAGGGGGCCAAATATCCGATGTGGATATGGAACCATCTCCCCCCCAGTGGCGCGAGCATAATTCATCCCCACGTTCAAATACTGATTGATAAAGCGCCAGCGCCACAATTGAGGAAGCTGGTGGAAAAGAGCAAGGCCTATTTAGCCCATCACGGCACAAATTACTGGCACGACCTGATCGCCGAGGAAAGGAGGTTTGTCCAAAGGTATATCGGTGAAAATGATTCCGTGGCCGTTATCGCAAGCTATGCTCCTCGGGGGAACAGGGAGGTGCAATTGATAGTTAAAGATGGGGGCAATCTAGGGGATTTGAAAGAAAAGCAGGCTGCGGACCTTGCTGCTTCCATTGTGAAAATATTGCGTTGCTATAAGGGAATGGGGGTAAACTCCTTCAACCTAGTTACCTTTTCTGCCCCTGTAGGGGAGAACCCCGATTATTACTGCCTGAACGCCAGGATAATTTCAAGGCCAGTCTTTCAGCCCTTTTATACCAGTGATACCGGCTTTATGGAGAGATTCTACGGTGTGTGGGTCATCGAGACCCTGCCTGAGGATGTTGCCCGCCAGATGAGGCCATTTTTTGCTCGCTAACGATAGCCCTGAAGGGCCTGAAAGTATTTACCCTCGGTCTTCATCGCCGGGGCGATCACCATCTCGACACGCTGCATCTCTTTTATGGTCAAGGCGCCACACATGCCCATAGCGGTGCGAAGGGCCCCGATCAGGTTCTCCGTTCCCCCAGTAACAGAGGCGGGTCCGAAGAGGATCTGTTCTAGGGTGCTGCTGGTGCCGACCGTAATCCTCGTCCCCCGGGGTAATGCCGGGTGGGGATTTGCCATGCCCCAATGGCTGCCTTGCCCTGGAGCCTCTTTAGCTTGGGCCAGAATCGAGCCCAGCATCACAGCGTCGGCACCGGAGGCGAAGGCTTTACAGAGGTCTCCGCTATTGATAATGCCGCCATCGGTAATAACAGCAACATATCTCCCCGACTCTCGGAGATACTGCTCCCGAGCTGCGGCGCAGTCCATGGTCGCTGTTACCTGAGGCACGCCAACCCCTAGAACCTCCCGTGTGGTACAGGCTGCCCCCGGACCAACCCCTAGCAGAATACCTGAAACCCCTTCTCGCATAAGATTTAGAGCGGCGCTGTAGCTGACGCAGTTGCCGACGATTATTGGTATGGGCATCACTTTTTGCAACTCGGAGAAGACCAGTCCGCGATAGCTCTTGGAGATGTGACGGGCGCTGGTCACTGTGGACTGCACAACGAGAATATCGATCCCTGCCTCTACTGTGGTGGGGGCAAAGCGCTTGGTGTTTTGGGGTGTCACCGAAACGGCGCACACCGCTCCTTGGCTCTTGATCTCCCTTATGCGGTCGCCGATGAGGTTCTCCTTAATCGGCTCGGAATACACCTTCTGCAACAGGGGAGTGACCTCATCATCAGGAGCGTTGGCGATTTCGGCCAGAACCCCGCTAGCATCTTGGTAGCGGGTGTTTACCCCTTCTAGGTTGAGCACGGCAAGCCCTCCCAGCTTGCTCATCAAAACGGCAAAAGGAGGGTCTACCACGGCATCCATGGCTGAGGCGAGGATGGGCATGGAGAAGGTCAAGTTTCCCAGGGAGAAATCGATGTTTACTTGCTCTGGATTTATGGTTACATCTCCGGGAACAAGTGCTACCTCATCAAAGCTGTAGCAACGCCGCATCTCCTTGAACTGGGGGGTGGCCATGGACTCTTCCTCCTCGCCTGTGATGGTAAGAGAAACTATATCAGAAGGGGAAGCACGGAGTCAATGGTGGGGCAGATTGGAGTAGAGGGGAAAAAGTAGTAATATATAGACGGTTCGCCTTTAAGGAGGAGCGATGCCTAACCTCTACATAGTAGCCACCCCTATAGGTAACCTGGAGGACATATCCTTGCGTGCCCTTCGCATCTTGGGCCAGGTGTCGCTTATCGCCGCTGAGGATACCCGCAAAACAAAGCGTCTCCTTGCCGCCTACGGGATCAAGACCCCCCTCACCAGTTACCACGAGCACAACAAAAAGGCTAAGCTGCCCTATCTTTTACGCCGTCTTCAGGAGCAGGATGTAGCCCTGGTCTCCGAGGCCGGGATGCCGGGGATAAGCGATCCCGGCTATGAATTGGTGGTGGCTGCCAGTGAGCAGGGCATCCCCGTTGTCCCCATCCCTGGAGCCTCGGTCTTGGTCACCGCGCTCGCCGTCTCCGGCCTTCCCAGCGATCAATTTGTCTACCTGGGTTTTCTTCCGCGAAAGAAGGGGCAGAGGAAGCGCCTTTTGGAGCAAATTTCCGTGGAAGAAAGGACTATCTTGGCTTTCGAGGCGCCCCACCGTCTCATTTCCGCTCTGGGGGATATTTTGGAGGTTTTGGGGGATCGCAGGGTGGCCATTTGCCGGGAGCTGACCAAGATTCATGAGGAGGTTTTTAGGGGGACGGTGAGCGCCGCCTTGGAGCATTTTGCGGAGCCGAGGGGCGAGTTCACATTGGTTATTGAGGGCAGTCCGGCGAAGCGCCAGCCAGCCGAGGATTTCGAGGGGGAATTGCGCCTATTATACGAAAAAGGGGTTTCGGCCAAGGAGGCTGTCTCCCAGGTGGCGAAGGCCACAGGCGCCTCGAAAAAGGAGCTTTACCAGATTTGGCTCAAGCTGAGCTAGCTTTTGCCTTTTCGCCGAGTGTGATAGAATAACTTTGGTTCGATATGAGTGAGCGTATTTTTATCGGCGTCGCCTGGCCCTATGCCAATGGTTCCCTTCATCTGGGTCAGGTTGCTGGTGCCTATTTACCCCCCGACATCTTCGCCCGCTATCATCGCCTCAAGGGGAACGAGGTGCTCATGGTTTCGGGCTCAGACCAGCACGGCACACCGATAACCCTGCGCGCTGACCAGGAGGGCAAGAAGCCCGAGGAGATAGCTGCCAGGTATCACCAGGAATTCCTCGATTCATGGCAGAAACTTGGCATCTCCTTTGACCTGTTCACCTCTACCGATACCCCAAACCACCATAAGGTGGCCCAGGATTTATTCCTCACTTTGAAGGATAAGGGCCATATCTATAAGGACACCATGGCGCTTCTTTACTGCCCCAGTTGCCACCGATTCCTGCCCGATCGCTATGTGGAGGGCACATGCCCGTATTGCCGCTTCGAAGGGACAAGGGGAGATCAATGCGATAATTGCGGCAAGCCCCTCAATCCCGTGGAGCTTATCGACCCCTATTGCCGAATATGCTCCGCCCTCCCTGAGGTCAGGGAATCGGAGCATTTTTTTCTCCGCCTCAGCGCTTTTAACCAGCAGCTTCTCGATTGGGTGAAAGGTCAGTCTCACTGGAAGCCCAACGTACTCAACTTCACTATCAACCTTCTCACCGAAGGGCTGAAGGACCGGGCCATTACCAGGGATATAGAGTGGGGCATCCCGGTACCCGTGCCCGGCTTTGAGGATAAGCGAATCTATGTGTGGTTTGAGGCGGTAATCGGCTATCTCTCGGCGAGCAAGGAGTGGGCGGGTTCCTGTGGCGATGAGGAGCGGTGGCGTGATTTTTGGCAGGGAGATGCCAAGTCCTATTACTTCATAGGCAAGGACAATATCCCTTTCCACACCATAATCTGGCCGGCGATGCTTATGGGCTATGGTGGGCTCAACCTCCCCTACGATGT
>JADFVG010000031.1 GCA_015222405.1 Chloroflexota bacterium | reverse complement strand
CTCTTGCGTGTGAAGCAAGCGCTCTATCCGCTGAGCTAACCGCCCCAAATTGTATCTATTCTAGCCCCAAAACCCAGCTTTGTAAAGATAGACCCCTTGCTTCGTCACATTCTGTGTCAACAAGGGGTACATCCACAGAGCTTTCAAGCCTCATTCGGGGCTATGGCCTTTGTGCTCAAACAGAGGGGAAGAGTCAAAACACCATAGACATTGCCACGAACAGCGTGACCTACTTTCGGGACTTTCTTTGCTCAGAGGGTCTTGCCACCGATGTAACCGATATCGGGCCCAATGAAATCAGGGCTCTCATCCTCCACCTCCAGCAGAAGAGGCGCTTCTCTAGCCACCGCCTCAATAAGCCTCAAGACGGAGGGCTCTCAGGACACACCATAAACTGCTACCTGCGCTCTATCAGGGCGTTCTGGTCCTGGCTACAGAACGAGGGCATCGTCAAGAGAAGCCACTTTGACAAAGTGAGGATACCCAAGCCACCCAGGAAGGTGCTCCCTACCTTCTCTGATCTTCAGCTCGACCAACTCATCAAGGTGATCAATACAGCGACCCCTGAAGGCTATCGCGACTACGCCGTTATCCTCACCCTTCTGGACACGGGGCCCCGGGTCTCAGAGTTGTGTAACATGAGAACGGATAATCTCTGGCTGGAAGAGGGGCAAGTCAAAGTTCTAGGTAAAGGTAATAAGGAGCGCCTCATTCCCATAGGCAGGCATGTTCAGCGTGTGCTGTGGCGCTACATCCAACGTTACCGCCCCGAGCCAGCCGCGCCAGACCACGACTTCCTCAGAGGTCATGTCCTATTGGTGGCCTGCCCCAAACTGGATGACTTCCAGGCTCACCAGAGGAAGTTGACCGATATACTGCGCCTCTCAGATGTGAAGAGCCTTACCGTAGTGCACATGGAGGTGCCTTGTTGCTCGGGGTTAGCGCATATGGCAAAGCAAGCGATACGCTCAAGCGGCAAAGATATTCCCTTTGAGGAGGTGTCCGTCGGGATCAGGGGTGACCTCAAGTCGTGAGGCTTTGTACGGGACTAGAATCAAGGGCCAAAGGAGGTGATTGCCTATGACCAGGTTATGCTGAGTGGAACTCCCCACAACAGGCGCGACTTTTTGCAGAAAGGAGGTAGACAGAGAAAATGTTTTGCTATCAATGCGAACAGACATTAAAAGGCAGTGGGTGTAAAAAAGCCGGTGTGTGCGGGAAGAACGAGGACATTCAGAGCCTTCAGGATACGCTTCTCATCGGGTTGAAAGGTATGGCAGCCTATGCGTACCATGCCCGCCAACTTGGGGCCAGGGACGAAGAGGTGGATGCCTTTGTACAGGAGGCACTGTTTGTGACTGGCACCAATGTGAACTTTGATCTCAATCGCTACGTTGGTCTCGCCCTCAAGTGTGGAGAGATGAACCTGCGCGCCATGGAGATGCTTGACAAGGCGCATACCAGCCGCTTTGGCAACCCGGAGCCCACGTCGGTCTCCACCGGGACGAAGGCAGGCCCCGGGATTGTGGTAAGTGGCCATGACCTTCTCGATCTGTACGAACTCTTAAAGCAGACCGAAGGAACAGGGATCAACGTCTATACCCACGGTGAGATGCTCCCGGCACATGCATATCCTGAGCTCAAAAAGTTCAACCACCTCGTTGGCAACTACGGCGGTGCCTGGCAGAATCAGAAGAAGGAGTTCGACGAATTCCCTGGGGCGATGCTTGTCACAACCAACTGCGTCCTGATCCCCAGAGAATCGTATCGGGACCGCCTTTTCACATGTGGTGTTACCGGCGTGCCAGGAGTGACTCACATAGAAGGGCGTGACTTCCGGCCTGTGATCGATAAGGCGAAGAGTTCACCTGCACTGCCCGAGAAACCCGGAGGCACCTTGACCACCGGCTTTCACTATACGGCTGTCCTCAGGCTGGCAGACAAAATCATCGAACTAGTCAAGGCTGGTCGAATACGGCACTTCTTCCTCGTCGGTGGATGTGACGGCGCGAAGCCAAGTCGCAATTACTACACGGAGTTCGTACAGAATGTCCCGCAAGATTGCGTGGTCCTGACACTGGGCTGCGGGAAGTTTCGATTCAACAATCTCAACCTGGGCAGCATCGATGGTATCCCGCGCCTCATCGACATGGGGCAGTGCAATGATGCATACTCGGCGATCCAGGTGGCACTCGCGCTTGGGAATGCCTTCAACTGTAGCGTAAACGACCTTCCTCTGTCGATGGTACTTTCCTGGTTTGAGCAAAAGGCAGTAGCCATTCT
Organism: Chloroflexota bacterium; assembly: GCA_015222405.1. GTDB lineage: Bacteria > Chloroflexota > Dehalococcoidia > E44-bin15 > E44-bin15 > JADFVG01. The sequence continues at coordinate 8,677 of JADFVG010000031.1, read as the reverse complement.
GCTGACACTGTTTCACCTTGGCATCAAAGGCATTCGGATCGGTCCAACTCTCCCAGCATTCATCACCCCGAACGTCCTCAAGGTACTCCAAGACAACTTTGACATCAAGCTGATCACGACTCCTGAAGAGGACATCAAGGCGATCCTTAGCTAATGCTGCGAAGGGTAATAGCTGCCGGGGGTTACTCCTATCTGGGGTCTATCTCCAGCATATTACGAGAAGAATATGGACTATCTTGACAGGACTGAGTAAATGGTTCATCATTAGTAATGATTATTATTACTTCTTGATTAGCTCACTTAGATCTTGCATCATGGCGCGGAAATCGAAACAGAAAGAGGCCATCCTTAGGGTTCTAAAGAGTACGACCTCCCACCCTACTGCTGATTGGGTCTACGAGCAGGTGAGGAAGGAGATACCCAATATCAGCCTGGGGACGGTTTACCGCAACCTTAAGTTGCTGAAACAGGAGGGTGAGATCTTGGAGCTTGACCTTGCCAGCACCCAAAGCAGGTTCGATGGCAATCAACAGAGCCACTATCACTTCAGGTGTGAGCAATGCGGCCGCATTTTTGATGTCGATGAGCCGGTGGATAAAGAGATCGATGAGAGAGTAGCCCAAAAAACGGGCTTCAAGGTCTCCCACCACCGGTTGGAATTTCGAGGGCTGTGTAAGGATTGCCAATCCTAAGAATTGCGTTACTAGGGGGTGTCATGGAAAAACTCAAGATAGCGGGATACTGGGCCTCAAGTTGCGGTGGCTGTGAGATCGCTACGCTGGAGATCGGGGACAAGATCCTCAAACTTGCTGAGGCTGCCGACATCGTTTTCTGGCCAGCGCTCGTTGACTTCAAATACCACGATGTAGAGCAGATGGTAGATAACAGCATCGATGTTTGCCTGTTCAACGGTGCTATTCAGAACTCGGAGCATGAGCACATTGCCAAGCTGCTGCGGGCCAAGTCGAAGATAATGGTGGCCTACGGCTCCTGCTCCTATGAAGGCTGCATTCCCGGTCTGGCCAACCTGACAAACCGCGAGGGTATATTCCATCGAGCATACATAGAGACGCCGTCAACGGATAACCCCAACCAAACATTACCCCAGACCAGCTATCAGATGCCGGAGGGAAAGTTGACCCTGCCTGAGTTATACGATACGGTCAAAACCCTCGCCCAGACAGTGGAGGTAGATTATTTTGTGCCCGGCTGTCCCCCGGTGGGGAAGCAGACCTGGGCAGTGTTGGAGGCCATCGTCCAAGGAAACCTGCCGCCACGGGGGAGCGTGATTGGCGCTGGCACCCGAGCACTGTGTGAGGAGTGCCCCAAAACCAGGGAGAATAAAAAGGTGAAGGCGTTCTATCGCCCTCATGAAATCATACCTGACCCTGAGAAATGCCTGCTTGAGCAGGGACTCCTCTGCGCTGGCATTGCTACTCGCGAGGGCTGTGGTGCCCTGTGCCCCAGAGCCAATATGCCCTGCACTGGCTGCTATGGCCCTCCGGAAGGGGTCGTCGACCAGGGTGCCAGATTCCTGAGCGCTGTGGCCTCCATCCTGGGCGTAGAGGACGAAAAGGAGCTTTCTGAGGAGGATGTGGAAAATCTCATGAGCCAGATCAAGGACCCGGTAGGAACCTTTTATCGCTATAGCCTGGCCGACTCGATACTAAGGAGGGCAAGGATCAAATGAAAAGGATAAGCATCGACCCCATTACCCGACTCGAGGGACACGGTAAGATCGAGATCTTCCTCGACGATGCTGGTGAGGTAGCCAATGCCTACTTTCAGGTTCCTGAGCTGCGGGGCTTTGAAAAGTTCTGCGAGGGGCGACTGGTTGAGGATATGCCCCAGATCACCGAGCGCATCTGCGGCGTGTGTCCTGAGGCCCACCATATGGCGTCGGTAAAAGCTGTAGATGCTGTTTACCATATCGACCCGCCATCCACGGGCAAGAAGCTGCGCGAGCTTATGTACAGCGCCTTCTATGTCGCTGACCATACCACCCATTTCTACATTCTCAGTGGGCCTGATTTTATCATGGGTCCTGATGCTAACCCGGCGGAGCGCAACATCCTGGGTGTCATCGCCAAGGTGCCAGATGTGGGGATGGAGGTGATCAAGGCTCGAGAGATGGGCCACGAGATCATCGAGATGGTGGCGGGGAGGAAGGTCCACCCCTGCGGAGCCCTGCCTGGTGGCATGAGCCATGGGCTGAATGAGGAGGAGAGGCAGCGCATCGAGGAAATGGCTAGATCGCTGCTGGAGTTTGCCAAGTTCACCATCAAGGTATTTGACGATATAGTTCTGGCCAATAAGGCTTATGTAGACCTCATCTTGAGCGACAGCTACACCCACCGTACCTACTACATGGGCTTGGTGGATGAGAATAACAAGGTCAACTTTTACGATGGCAAAGTGCGCGTGGTCGATACCGAGGGCAAGGAGTTTGTCAAGTATGCCCCCAGAGAGTATCTGGAGCACGTTGCTGAATACGTGGAACCCTGGACCTACCTCAAGTTCCCCTACCTGAAGAAGGTCGGTTGGAGGGGGCTCGTCGACGGCCAGGATAGCGGCGTGTATCGGGCAACGCCTCTATCCCGGCTCAATGCCGCCGATGGCATGACTACCCCCCTGGCTCAGGCGGAATATGAGCGTATGTATTCCACGCTTGGGGGTAAGCCAGTGCATGCTACCCTCGCTACCCACTGGGCCCGCATCATCGAACTACTGTATGCTGCGGAGCGCCTTCTGGAGTTGAGCGTCGACTCGGAGATCACTGGCCCCGAGTATCGCATCATCCCCACTACCACCCCAGACGAAGGAGTAGGCATAGTAGAGGCGCCACGTGGCACCCTCACCCATCACTACATCACTGATGAGCATGGCGTAGTAAACAAGGTCAACCTCATCGTGGGCACTACCAACAACAATGCCGCCATATCAATGTCTATCAAGAAGGCAGCCCAGGGCTTAATCAAAGGCGGAAAGGAGATCACTGAAGGGCTGCTCAATAAGATTGAGATGGCGTTCAGAGCTTACGATCCATGTCTGGCCTGTGCTACCCATTCGTTACCGGGGCAGATGCCGCTGGAGGTCAAGATCTACGACAGCCAGCGGAATCTGGTTCAAGTAGTTAGAAGGGATTGACTCCGCCGACAAGGCGACCTATAATTTGGTTTCCAACACGAAAGTCAGAAGGTGAAGGATGAGCATGAAGGAGGTCAAGATCTATTCCACGCCCTACTGCCCGTGGTGCAAGAAGACAAAGAAGCTCCTCGAGGATAATGGCATCACCTATCAGGACTTCGATGTCGCCGCCGATAGGACTGCTCGTGAGGAAATGATAAGCAAAGCAGGTCAGATGGCGGTCCCGGTAATCGAAATCGACGGCGATTTTGCCATTGGCTATGACGAAGGCTGGCTGACGCAGAAGCGAGGGCTCTGAGTAGGGGGACGAGGCTATGTAACGATTGCCGATCCTCTACGAGCTTAAAGAAGACAGGAGGAGAGAAATGAATCTAAAGGCTCTATATAAGCTAGGTTACGGTCTGTATATAGTAAGCTCAAGAAATGGAGACAGGCTCAATGGGCAAATCGCCAACACTGTGTTTCAGGTCACCTCTGAGCCGCCAACTATCGCCGTAAGCATCAACAAGAGCAATCTGACCCACGAGTTTATAAAGGAAAGCAAGGTGCTGGCGGTCTCAGTCCTCTCTCAGGATACACCCCTCTCTTTCATCGGTCACTTCGGCTTCAAGTCAGGCCGAGACATGGATAAGCTTGAGGGCATTAATTATAAAGCGGGTGTGACCCAGGCTCCGGTGGTTACTGACAATGCCCTGGCTTATCTGGAAGCTAAGGTAATTCAACAAGTAGATGTGGGAACCCATACTATTTTTATTGGCGAGCTAGCAGGGGCGGATGTTCTCAAAGACGGCGAGCCTATGACCTATGCCTATTATCACCAGGTCAAACGAGGCACCACTCCCAAGACAGCTCCCAGCTATGTTGAGGAGAAAAAGGAGGCAGTGCCCAAAATGGCAAAATACAGGTGTACTGTTTGTGGCTGGGTCTATGACCCGGAACTGGGAGACTCTGATGGTGGCATAAAACCGGGTACGCCTTTTGAAGAGATACCCGATGACTGGGTATGTCCTGTCTGTGGGGCGGCCAAAAGTGATTTTGAAAGGATGGAGTAAGATGAAGCCAAGAGAAATAAGACCCGGAGTCTACTGGGTAGGAGCTATCGACTGGGACAGGCGGTTATTTGACGCCCTCATCCCGCTTCCTGATGGCACGAGTTATAACTCATATTTACTTAAGGGTAGTGAAAAGACAGCTCTTATTGATACCGTAGACCCTACTATGCAGGAGGTGCTGCTAAATCACCTGGGTGAACTCGGAGTTGAAAATATAGATTATGTGGTTGCCAATCACGCTGAGCAGGATCATACCGGCGCTATCCCCCTGGTCCTTGAAAAATACCCCGGGGCAAAGGTGGTTGTCACGCCCAGATGTAAAGATATGCTCATAGACCTGCTCATGATTCCAGAGGAGAGGTTTATAGCCGTCGGCGATAAAGAGACCATTTTGCTCGGAGGTAAAACCCTGGAATTCATCCATGCTCCGTGGGTTCACTGGCCAGAGACAATGCTTACCTATTTGAGAGAAGATAAGATATTGTTTCCTTGTGACCTTTTTGGTTCCCACCTGGCCACAACCGACTTGTATGTAACTGATGAAGGGCAGGTCTATGAGGCAGCCAAGAGGTATTATGCCGAAATCATGATGCCCTTCCGAACCACCATCCAGAAGAACCTGGAGAAAATAAAGGACTATGCAATTGACATCATCGCTCCCAGCCACGGCCCCATGTATGACAAACCGGATTTCATCCTGAAAGCTTATCATAGCTGGGTCTTCGATGAGCCTAAAAACATTGTGCTGTTACCCTATATCTCGATGCATGGCAGCACCTATAAGATGGTCGAATACTTTGTCGAAGCTTTAGCCCAAAGAGGCGTGACGGTGAAACAATTCGACCTCACCGCAACTGACATCGGGAAGCTGGCAATGGCATTGGTAGATGCAGCCACAGTTGTTATTGGGACACCTACTGTTCTGGCTGGTCCGCACCCAAATGTTGTCAATGCGGTCTTTCTGGCAAATGCCCTGAGACCCAAGCTGAAATTTGTCTCTATTATTGGCTCCTACGGCTGGGGAGGCAGAGCTGTTGAACAACTAGCTGCGATGATTCCTAACCTGAAGGTAGAAATACTGGAGCCGGTGCTGTGTAAGGGATTTCCCAGAGAAACAGACTTCAAGGTTCTAGATGATCTGGCTGAAACCATTGCCGAAAAACACAGAGAGCATAGCTTCACTTGATAGTGTTTTACGAAAGGAGGAAAAAATGAAATTTGGAGACATTCTAAAAAGCCAAGAGGCCGAGGGGAAGGAGAAGCATGTCCCGGTTATTGAGATCGGTAAGGGTAAAGGGGAAGGCGGAGCTGACATTGTCCACGTTGTAGTGGGCAAGGAGACCCCCCATCCTAATACCATCGAACACCACATTGCTTGGATAGAGCTCTTCGGTGTGAAAAAGGATGGTCAGGTTATTGACTTAGGTCGGTCTGCCTTTGCCCCAGCCTACACCAATCCCAATGTCAGGTTTCAGGTGCCGGTGACAGAATTCAAGGCTTTCTGCGCCCTTGCCTACTGCAACATACATGGTGTATGGGAAAACTGTCTGGAAGTTTAAGGGAAATTCTCATCAGGATAAGGGATCACGAAGTATACCATGCTGAGGTATTCAGCGACCTACTGAAGGAAGAGGAAGGGAAAGGTAATAAAGAATTAAAGGAGGTTGTAAAATGGAAGAGGTAATTAGACTCCCCAGACTAGGTGAGTCGGCGCCGGACTTTGAAGCACCGACGACTCACGGCACCATCAAGCTGGACGATTACAAGGGAAGCTGGCTGATCCTCTTCTCTCACCCCGCTGACTTCACGCCGGTGTGCACCACAGAGTTCGTGGCCTTTGCCCAGATCTACCCTGAGTTGCAGAAGCGGGGCGTGGAGCTATTGGGCATCAGCGTGGATAGCATTACCTCCCACATTGCCTGGGTGCGCAACATAGAGGAGAAGCTGGGGGTGAAGATCCCCTTCCCCATCATCGCCGACCTCAATAAGGAGGTGTCGCAGCTCTACGGCATGGTGCATCCCGGCCAGAGCAAGACGGAGACGGTCAGGTGTGTCTTCATCATCGACCCCAACAAGATCGTAAGGGCGATGCTATATTACCCCCTGACCACGGGAAGGAACATGGATGAGATCTTGAGGCTGATAAATGCATTGCAGACTACAGATGAGCACAAGTTAGCCACTCCGGCGAACTGGAGGCCAGGCGATATGGCGATCGTGCCCCCTCCCCTCACAACCGAGAGTGCCGAGGAGAGGCTTAAGCAGGGCTACGAATGCGCTGACTGGTATCTGTGTAAGAAAAAGCTGTGATGGGGAGGAAACATTATGGCCTGTATTAGCCCGGATGGCAAGCCCACCGAATCAGGCACCAAGCTTCTCCGCGCATTGAAGTCGGGGCTGAGCTCGGCGGAAGATATTGCCCAGGACACCGGCCTTCCCCTTTTCCGGGTGAGAAGCGGTCTCCGAGAGCTGGCGGGGGCAGAACTGGTAATCGAGAAGGGCGAGGGCTACGAGCTTTCGCCCAAGGGAAATGAGCTTATAGGCTAACTACTCAGGCATGGCGTAAGCGGAGACCGGGGCAGCAGGGTGAAGAAGCAAGGCACACAAGTGCTAGAAGGGGTGGATTAGTGCCCAACACTGGCGGGTTAACGTGAGAGATAGACCTAAGAGGAGGTGAGAGCGCCTTGTGGAAATGCACCAGCTGTCATCATTGGAAAGAGGAGGAAGGGAAATGGCAGGAGAAGAGAAGAAGACCTATACTTGTGAGAAGTGCGGTTGCGAAGCTGAATTGGTGATTAAGGAGCAGGAAGTGGGGCAACCTAAGATGGGAACCTTGGTGTGCAAGGTATGCGGCAATGAAGCTGATATAATTCTCGAGGAGGCCTAGTTCTTAAGCGATCACTTGACCGAAGGCAGGCTCCTCACATAGGGCTTGAATGAGCGTTGATATAGAGTTCCTAAAGTCCATCCCTTACTTCTCTGGCCTAGATATCGCCGAACTCGAAGCCATCAGGCAGTTGGTGTTCGAGAGGACTGCCCAGAGAGATGAGTTCATCCTCGATGAGGGTGAGCCCGGCGAGGTGTTGTATTTCGTGGTATCGGGAGCAGTAAAGGAGTTCAAGACCTCCGCCGAGGGCAAGGAGCAGATCCTGCGCATCATTCGCCCCGGCGAATCTTTTAACGATGTCCCTGTTTTCGATGGTGGGCCAAACGTGGCCAGTGCCACCGCCATAGGGCCTGTCGTCCTCTATGGGATAAGCAAAACTGATATTGGAATCATCCTTAACCATCATCCCCGGGTGGCAGCCAACGTGGCAAAAGTGCTGGCGGAAAGGGTACGCCACTTGGCTTCCCTGGTGGAGGACCTTTCCTTCAGGAATGTCATCGGAAGGGTAGCTAAGCTGCTCTTGGAGTATGCCGAGAACAGGACAGAGACAGAGAGGCCACGCCTCACCCAACAGGAAATGGCAGCCATGGTCGGTACTGCCAGGGAGATGGTAGGCAGATCCATCAGAGTCCTGGAGGAGAAGGGGGCGATCAGGGTAGATCGTCACCGCATCGTGCTAACAGATAAGGAAGCTCTGAGGGAAACCGCAGGAGAACTGTTATGAGACAAAAGTCGCAATCCTTGGTGGATTGATGCTTTAAGATTATAGATGGAGGTAAGCTGAGGTGACCCAGATGCCGGAAATAATTCGAGAGCTGTGTAACGGCTGTGGCCTGTGTGTGGCAGTGTGCTCCTGTAAAGGGTTAGTTTTAATAGACAATGTCGCTACCGTAGTGGAAACGGTTGAGTGCGACTACTGCACCCAGTGCGAGGCAGTATGTCCCACCGGAGCCATAAGGTGTCCTTACGAGATAGTCGTTGGAGAGAGCTAGATTATTGCCTGATCCCCCCTACTCAAGCCCCTATTTGCTGTCCCGCTGATTATCGCCCCATCCCCTAAGCTTTCCCCTCGTGTCTAAGTTTGAGACAAAAGTCGCAGACAATGGCTATCCCCTGACCTAGAATCATCTTGGTTAGTGGATGGGGGTAGCGACATGGCACGAAGTGCAAAAAATACAGCTGAAAAACCCAGGGCAGAGGTGGAATGCTTTCACCATTGGATAATCGAGAGCCCTAAAGGTCTCACCAGCAAAGGTGTGTGTAAATACTGCGGCGCTGAAAGGGAGTTCTCAAACTACTGGGCAGATCTATTTTGGGAGGATGACATCTCTGCACTCAGTGGAATGGCTGGCGTTAAGGCCGTCAATTCTGACTAGGACTCGGATGACGAGTGACACCGGAGATGCTGAGGATGCTCATGGGTTGCAATCCCCTCTAATTGTGGTTGCATTGAGCAGAATGGACTCTTGTTACTACTGAACAAAACAAGCTATTGTTGGCTAGCCGACGTGCTGTGAAGGATCCTTTACCTCTTTTGCATAACGAAAAACGCCGAGCCATACCATTGGTGGTACTTCCTGGACAGGTCAAT
>JADFVG010000222.1 GCA_015222405.1 Chloroflexota bacterium | reverse complement strand
TTCACCATGAGCATGGTCACCGTCATAGGACCTACGCCACCGGGAACAGGGGTGATGGCCTTAGCCTTCTCCTTTATCGCCTCAAAGTCACTGTCGCCCACCAGTATCCTCTTCCCCTCAGGGGTTGTGCCTACCTGGTTGACCCCGACATCAATTACCACTGCTCCCTCCTTAACCATGTCCGCCGTTATTGCCTTCGGTTTGCCCATGGCAGCGATCACAATATCGGCCTGCCTGACTATCGATGCCATGTCCTTTGTCCCGGTATGGACTACCGTCACCGTCGCATTGGCACCCTTCTGTTTCTGCATCAGGATGGCCATCACCGGCTTTCCCACAATGTTGCTTCGCCCACAGATAACCACATGCTTTCCTTCGGGGCTATTGCCGCTGCGGATAAGCAACTCTTGGACGCCGTGGGGGGTGCAAGGCATGAAGTAGGGATCACCGATTAGGAGCTTGCCCACATTGACCGGGTGGAAGCCATCGACATCCTTCCTCGGATCGATCGCATTCAGGACCTTAGCCGAATCGATATGCTTGGGTAGGGGAAGCTGGACCAGGATGCCGTGGAACTTGGGATCCTTGTTTAGTTCATCGATCTTGGCCAGAAGCTGCTCCTGTGAGGTATCCTCGGGGTAAACTATTGTCTCCGCGTAGATACCCAGCTCATCGCTGGCTTTGCTCTTGGCTGTGACATAGGATAGCGAAGCCGGATCTTCGCCAACACGCACCATGACCAGACCGGGGGTCACGCCCTCCTTCTTCAATTCATCCACCTTGACCTTTAGCTCTTCGCGAATCTCTTTTGCTATCTTAGTCCCTGAAATTATCTCCGCCGTCATGTTCAATCACCCCTTTCCAGAAGTTAGTTCCTTGGTTTTTCTCTCAGCTATCTCAGCAGCGGTGGGGAAAATGCCACAGCTTACCGCCTCATCGCAATATCCCAGGCGGTAGCACTTGGGCTTAAGCTCCGCTCCGAGGCGGGGCGCTACCCTTTCCACCTCAGCCTTAACCTTCTCGAAGAGCTCCACAATCTCCCACTGAGCCCGGAGGCAGAGCCTTAGGGCGCAGACATGAATCAGCTCCCGGGCGTTCATGGTCATCACCAGCTTGGTCTCGCCAGCCTGGGGAAGCACATAGCGGGCGTCCTCCGCCGGGATGCCAGCATCGAGCATTTCCAGATAGAGGCTGTGAGCGGCATGGACCATCTCTTGATACCTGGCCTTCAAATCGTGCTTGGCACCGATGGTGGCGGGGGTAATGTAATCAAAATCCTTTAAGGAGACATATCTCTGGCTCTGCTGGGTGTAGCTTGCCATTCGATGCCGTACCAGTTGATGGCTGGTAACCCGGGAAATGCCTTCGATGGCAAAGGTAAAGCTGGCATGTTCAAACACGGATAGGTGGCCCGATGAGATGAGCCTGGTGAGGAGGCGATCAACAGCTTGTGGGGTTAGCTTTTGCATGAGCTGGGAAGCGCCAGCGGGAGAAGCGGAAACACGGGCAGCAGCAGCGATAGTACGCTCAGGGTCTGGCGTGTAACTGATTAGAGCTACATAAACCATAGCTAATTGAGCCTGCCCAACTGCGGATTATACCATGAGCCAGAATGGAAAGCAACGGCCTTTATTCGATAGATAAGGGGGAATATGGTATACTATGGAACAAGAATTCTGATGAGCACTTCATATATTGGGCTGGACATAATAGAGATAGCGCGCATCCAAGAGGCTGTGGAGTGCTGGGGCGAGCGTTTCCTGCGCCGAATTTATACCGAAGAGGAGCTTTGCGTCTGTCGTAATCGCGCTCCAGCCTTAGCAGTTCGCTTTGCCGCCAAGGAGGCGGTAATGAAGGCTTTGGGCACGGGAATAGTGGGGGTCGGATGGCGTGACATCGAGGTTCTTTCTAACGCCGATGGGAAACCTTCGGTTGGTCTGAATGGCAGGGCGCGGGAAAAGGCTGAGGAGCTAAGTATGGGAGAGCTTGCGGTCAGCCTTTCCCATTCTAGAGAATATGCAATTGCCTCGGTAGTGGGAGTAAGGATTGAAGATCGTCACCGCAGAGCAGATGAGAGAGCTTGATCGCCGCGCTGCCGAACTCGGAGTTCCTTCTCCGGTGCTCATGGAGAACGCTGGGCTTGCCATTGCTCAAGAGGTGAAAGGGTGGCTCGGCAGCACGGCGCGTCGGCACATCCTCGTCTTAGTCGGGCCAGGAAATAATGGCGGGGATGGCTTGGTCGCTGCTCGCCACCTTCATGATTGGGGAGCGAGGGTGAACGTTTACCTTTGCCACTCGAGAGGAGATGACGACCCTAACTACAGGCTTATCACGGAACGCGGGATTGCCTCCACCTTAGCCACAGAGGACAAGGACTTGGCTGAGCTTGGCAACATGCTCGCCTCCAGTGAGCTGGTCATCGATGCCCTATTTGGCACGGGTAAGCTCCGCCCCCTTGGGGGTATCTATAGTGAGGTCTTAACCCGGGTGAGGCAGGCTAAAGAGGCCAAGCCTAGCCTTAGCATCGTTGCCGTTGATCTGCCTTCAGGGCTGGATGCGGATAGCGGAGCCATTGACCCCTCCTGCGTTGCGGCCGATCTAACCATCACCCTGGGCTATCCTAAGCTGGGGCTCTTCGCCTTCCCCGGTGGAGAAATGGCGGGGCAGCTTGTTGTCGCCGACATCGGCATCCCAGCAAACCTGGGCCAGGACATTGCCGTTGAGCTCCTCACCGAGCAGTCGGTGAGGTCGATGCTGCCAAGGCGGCCGCGAAGTGCCCACAAGGGTACCTTTGGCCGGGTTCTCGTCTGCGCCGGGTCGATTCATTACATCGGCGCTGCCTATCTTGCCTGCGAGGGGGCGATGAGGGTAGGAGCTGGGCTCGTCACCCTGGCCCTGGCCCAGAGTCTCCAGCCCATCTTGGCAGCCAAGCTTACCGAGGTTACTTATGTCCCTTTGCCTGAATCGGAGCCGGGTTTTATCGACGCTCAGGCATCGGAGGTCCTCCACCAATGGCTTTCCGATTATGATGTCTTGCTCATGGGGTGCGGGCTAAGTCAGCATCCTTCAGTAATGGAGTTTATCAGAAATTCGCTGCTCCAAATGCCACCAAACCTCACCCCTGCCCTAGTGCTTGATGCCGATGTCCTCAATACCCTGGCTCAGACCCCAGAGTGGTGGCAAAAATTGTCCCTAAATGCTATACTTACTCCCCATCCTGGGGAGATGACTAGGCTCACTGCTCTCCCTGTGGAGGAGGTTCAGTCGGATCGACTACGTGTAGCGCGGGAGGCAGCCAGCCGGTGGCAGAAGACTGTGGTGCTCAAGGGGGCACATACCATTGTTGCCTCCCCTGAGGGAAGGGTCAAGATCAGTCCTATAGCCAATCCCGGCTTGGCTTCGGCAGGAACGGGAGATGTCCTTTCTGGGGCCATTGCTGGGCTGCTGGCTCAGGGACTATCCTGTCTTGATGCTGCGGCCTGTGGAGTTTACCTTCATGGGATGGCAGGGGAAATGGTTGAAGCAGAGCTTGGCGATGCCGGAATGGTCGCTGGCGACTTATTGCCTGCGTTGCCAATGGCAATCAAGAAAATCAAGCAGGGTTAGGAGAGAGAAACGAGATGTTGCTGGCCATAGATGTGGGAAACACTAACATCGCCTTCGGCGTCTTTGAAGGGGAGAAGATGCGTGCCACCTGGAATGTTGCCACTGACATTAATAAGACAGCGGATGAATACGCCGTGTTACTCTTGAACCTATTGCCTCGCCAGAATGTCGCTATGTCTGACGTAGATCACGTTGTCATTTGTTGCGTTGTGCCTCCGTTAGAACCTATCTTTGAGGAGCTGAGCAAGCGTTACTTCGGAAGCTCCCCTCTCATTGTTGGTGCAGGGGTGAAGACCGGGGTGCGCATCTGCACTGATAACCCACGGGAGGTTGGCGCTGATAGGGTGGCCAACGTTGCCGCTGCACATCGACTCTACAGCGGCCCTGTGATCGTCATCGATTTTGGCACCGCCACTACCGTGGATGCCATATCCGAAGAAGGGGATTTCCTCGGGGCTGCCATCGCCCCCGGGATCCGCATTGCATCTGAGGCCCTTTTCGAGCGGGCTTCAAAGCTGCCCAGGATAGAGCTAATTGCTCCTCAAAATGCTATTGGCAGAAACACGATAACGGCGATGCAATCGGGGTTGATCTTCGGTTACGTCGGGCTCATCGAGAGCCTGGTGCGTCGGATTCGACAAGAACTGGGGGGCAAGGCGCGGGTAATAGCCACCGGTGGCCTCGCCGATATAATCGCCAAGGAGACAAAGATAGTGGACGCAGTGAATCCGCACCTGACCCTTGAAGGATTACGTTTGATCCATGAGATGAATAGATAAAGGCATTTGCCCCGAGCACCCTTTAATGGTTGCCAAGCCGAGGGTGAAGGAGGAGAAATGGTTCAAGATAAGAACATAGTTTTAGGTGTCACGGGTAGTATAGCCGTTTATAAGGCGGTGGAGGTTGCGAGCAAGCTGATTCAGGAGGGGGCGAAGGTCAATGTGGTGATGACCCAAGCAGCTCAGGAGTTTGTTGCCCCGCTCACCTTCCGTGCCATCACCAATAGGCCGGTGGTTATGGAGATGTTCAACCCCGCCTCCGAGTTCAGCATCGAGCATGTAACGTTGGCAGCGGGAGCCGATTTGGTGGTCATTGCTCCGGCTACGGCAAATGTTATCGCCAAGCTGGCCGGGGGCATCGCCGATGATATGCTCAGTTGCACTGTTCTGGCGACAAAAGTGCCTATAATTGTAGCGCCGGCGATGGACGCCAATATGTACCAGAACCAGATTAGCCAACAAAACATCGCCAAGCTGAAGGGGAGAGGGTTCACCTTTGTCGGGCCGGGCTACGGTCGCCTCGCCAGCGGTGAAGTGGGATCGGGGCGTCTTGCTGATATTGAAGAGATTATAGGCACCATTCACCAGGTGCTGGGAAGAAGGGGTGATCTGGCAAAAAGGCGCATCGTGGTCAGCGCTGGAGGCACTCAGGAGCCTGTGGATCCGGTGCGCCATATTGGAAACCGCTCCTCGGGGAAAATGGGCTATGCCATTGCTGAGGCAGCCCGAGACCGAGGGGCGAGTGTAGTCTTGGTGAGTGGCCCTACCGCCCTCCATCCCCCCGTAGGTGTGGAGGTGATTCAAGTTCAAACCGCCGTCGAGATGCGGGATGCCATTGTCGATGCCACTAAGAAGGCTGAAGCCTTGCTCATGGCCGCCGCAGTCTCCGATTATCGCCCGGCAGCCGCTGCAAAAAGCAAGATCAAAAAGGAGCGAGAGACCCTCTCCATTGAGCTGGTGAGAACCCCTGACATCCTTGGTGAGGTGAAAGGGGATTTTGTCAGGGTTGGCTTTGCTGCTGAAAGCGAAGATGTGGTGGAAAACGCAAGAGTGAAGCTAAAGGGCAAGAACCTCGACCTCATTGTGGCCAACGACATCACCGCTGTCGACAGTGGTTTTGGTGTCGATACCAATAGGGTGATCATCATTGACCGCCAGGGCAAGGTGGAGCGCCTGCCCCTTCTCTCCAAATTGGAGGTTGCCCATAAAGTCCTGGACAGGGTGGTGAAATTGCTGCCAAGGAAGAGGCAGAATAAGAGAACATGACGGGCGAAAAACTGGCTGAGATACCCAAAGCCTACGATCCCAAGAAGGTAGAAGCCAAGTGGTATCAGTTCTGGCGGGATCGGGGCTATTTCACCCCTAAGATCGACCCACAAAAGAAACCCTTTGTCATCATCATGCCGCCCACGAACGTGACCGGGGAGCTTCACCTGGGCCATGCCTTGACTGCAACCCTGGAGGACATCATGATCCGCTGGCACCGGATGAGGGGCGAGTCTGTCCTGTGGCTTCCTGGCATTGACCATGCTGGAATATCAGCCCAAGTGGTGGTGGAGCGGACGCTGGCTGAAGAGGGGCTAACAAGACATGATATAGGGCGGGAGAGGTTCCTGGAGCGGATGTGGCAGTGGATGGGGAAATATGGCCGCACAATTGCCGAGCAGCACCAGAGGCTGGGTGCTTCCTGCGACTGGACCAGGGAGAGATTCACAATGGATGAGGGCCCATCACGAGCGGTGCGCACCGCTTTTTTCCGCCTCTATGAGAAAGGGCTCATTTACCGCGGGGAGCGCATCATTAACTGGTGCTCTCGTTGCGCCACCGCCCTCTCCGACCTGGAGGTGGAACATGAGGAAGAGATGGGGCACCTCTATTATGTCCGCTACCCCCTCGCCGATGAGGATGGCTTTATTACGGTGGCCACCACTCGCCCTGAGACCATCCTCGGCGACACCGCCGTGGCGGTAAATCCAAAGGATAATCGCTATAGGAACCTTCTGGGCAAAAAAGCTATTCTTCCCGTCATTGGTAGGCGGATCCCCATCATCGCCGATGATGCTGTGGACCCCTCTTTCGGCACCGGGGCGGTGAAGATAACCCCGGCCCATGACCCTGTGGACTTCGAGGTAGGCCAGCGTCAGGGCCTGCCCTCGGTGAATATCTTGAACCCCGATGGGACGATGAACCAGGAGGCAGGCCCGTACCAGGGGCTTGATCGCTTCGCCTGCCGTGAGGCGATTTTGGCTGACCTGGAGAAAGAGGGTCTTTTAGTTAAGGTGGAACCCCACCCCCACGCCGTAGGGCACTGCTGGCGCTGTCACACCATCATTGAGCCCTGGGCGAGCAAGCAGTGGTTTGTCAAGGTGGCTCCTCTGGTTATACCGGCCATCGATGCTGTTGTTGAGGGCAGGATCGCTATCATCCCCGAGCGCTTTACCAAGGTCTATCTCAACTGGATGGAGAACATCCGCGATTGGTGCATCAGCCGCCAGCTATGGTGGGGGCATCGTATTCCCGTTTGGTATTGTCAAGACTGCGCTGAAATCACCGTCGCCATCGATGACCCTCAGGTCTGCGCTCACTGTGGCTCATCAAAAATCCTTCAGGACCCCGATGTCCTCGATACGTGGTTCAGTTCTGCCCTCTGGCCCCACTCCACCCTGGGATGGCCTGAAGAGGCTGAGGACTTCGAATACTTCTATCCGACCACGGTAATGGAAACAGCTTATGATATCCTTTTCTTCTGGGTGGCGAGGATGATCATGATGGGTCTGGAGAATACTGGTGAGATCCCGTTTGAGACTGTTTATCTCCATGGCCTCGTGCGCGATGAGAAGGGGGAGAAGATGAGCAAGATGAAGGGCAACGTGGTCAATCCCCTCGATGTCATCGAGGAATATGGCACCGATGCCCTGCGCTTCGCTCTGTCCACGGGCACTTCCCCTGGAAACGATGTCAGGCTGGGCACTCAGAAGCTAGAGGCCAGCCGCAACTTCGCCAACAAGCTGTGGAATGCTGCCCGATTTGTGGTGGGGAATATGGAGGAAGAGGTGAGGATCGATGAAGTGGGAAGTCTTGGCGCTGCTCTCCCTTTGGAGGACCGCTGGATACTGAGTCGCCTCCATCGGCTGGTGGCAACGGTGAATAAACTGATGGAAGATTGGCTTTTCGGCGAGGCACAAAGGCAGATCCATGACTTCATCTGGGGCGAGTTCTGCGATTGGTACATCGAGATAGCGAAGATCCGCCTTCGCCAGTCCCAATCCCCATCCCCCTTGCCCGTTCTTGCTTATGTACTTGAGACCTCGCTGCGCCTGCTCCATCCCTTCATGCCCTTCATCAGCGAAGAGATCTGGCAGAGCCTTAAGCAGCGCCTTTCGGCTTCCGAGGAAATGCCCGAATCCATCATGATTGCCCCCTACCCTGCCGCTGACGGAATGGCAGTAGATGACGAGGCGGAAAAAAGGATGGCGCTGGTGATAGAAGTCATTCGGGCAATTCGGAACGCTCGCGCCGAGTTCGGGGTCGAGCCTTCAAAGTGGATTGAGGCAGTGGCTGTAGTAGAAGAAAAGACCACCTTTGAGAGCCAGGCTCAGGCTATTGAAACCTTAGCCCGGGTGAGTTCGCTAGCCATTGTTAGCAGTGGGGAGAGAACAATACCTACTAAGGCGAAGACCCTGGTGCTCCAGGGTGCGGAGGTGATATTGCCCATGGCGGGCATGGTCGACCTCGATGCCGAAAGAGAGCGACTGGAGAGGGAAATCGAGGCAACCGAGAAACAGGTTTTACGCATTGAGACGAAGCTGAAGGACGAGGAATTTCTTTCCCGGGCACCGGCAAACATTGTCGCCAGAGAAAAGGAAAGGCTTGCCACCAATAGGGATAAAATAGAAAGACTGAAGCAGAAAATCGCCGAGCTAGGTTAGATGAGCAATCCTAAATAGGCTTTCCCACAGCACTTCTTCGATGTGCCTTCAAGTTCCACTGCCGCTGCAGTTCTTTAAGCGCCTTTTGAGTGTCGCTGGCAACCCGCGCCTTGTCGCACTCTTTGAGCCGATACTTGAATAGCCAGTAGGTGAACTCTTTAACGTCGGCAAGCCCCATGGAGCGGCGTTGGGGGCGGCCTTTCTCTTGCCTGAATTTCTGAAGCAATTCGGTCATTGTTGCGCCGTAGATACGCTGATAGGCCGCCTCAGAGAGGTGGTCGTTCTCATTGAAGGCACGTACTCGTTGCTCCTTGCGCGTCTCCTCCTCCGCAGCCAGGAGCAGAGCCTCCTCCACAGTGACACCATAGAAATAATTGAGGTGGGCAAGATACTTGGCATCGCCGATAAGACGGCAAAACTCCTCCTTATCAAGCTCGATGGGTGTTTTGCCGAAGAAGAGCAGCTCCACAAGTTCCTCCTCAGGGATAAGGTCTTTGACCTCTTGACAAATGCGCTCGGCAAGGAGCAGCCAATCGAAGGCCTCACCGGCGATGAGATAGCGATAGTAGCGCCCGTTGTGGGTTTCCTCTGCCGTATTCCAAAGCCCGATGGCCTCAAGGAGGGCGATATACCAGTGCTTTCCCTGAGCGATGGCTTGCTTTAGATGGTCGATGGCCGCATTTTGACCCACGACCTCACGGCCACTGAAGGGCTGTAGCTGGTTCTCGTTTTGAGTCACTTCTCTCATCATCGCTTCAAGAATGCCTCCACCTCTTCAAGGGGCCTGGTGTTTAGTATATGTCTCGCCTCACACCAGCCGCGCCGGGCAACGCCGACGCCAAAGCGAATAAGGTCGAGATGAAAGGTGCTGTGGGCATCGGTGTTGATGATGAGCTTCACCCCCAGGTCCTTTGCCCGCAGCGCGTGAATGTCCTTGAGGTCGAGGCGATTGGGCATGGAATTGATCTCCAGCGCAGTGTTGTTCTCAGCGGCGGCGCGGAAGATGGCCTCAAGGTCCACCATGACTGGCTCGCGCTCCCCGAGAAGCCGGCAGGTAGGATGAGCGAGCACATCGACGTGGGGATTCCTTATCGCGCCGAGAATTCTCTGCGTCATCTTCTCCTCGTCCTGGTGCATCGCCGAGTGAACGGCAGCAATGACAATATCGAGCTGGGCAAGAAGGTCATCGGGGAGGTCGAGGATGCCATCGGCACGAATGTCCACCTCTACGCCTGAGAAGATGTGAATGCCATCCATCCTGTCATTAAGTTCCCTGATCTCGGCCATCTGCCTTCTCAGGCGCTCTTCTTTTAGTCCCCCGGCAATGCCTCGCCCTCCCGAATGATCAGTGATAGCGATATACTGGTAGCCTTTGGCCTTAGCAGCAAGAACCATCGCCTCTATGGAATCGCGGCCATCGCTCCACTCGGTGTGAACATGGAGGTCGCCCTTGAGGTCTGAAAGCTCGATAAGCCTGGGGATAGCGTTGTGCTCCGCCCTATCTACCTCCCACTGCCCCTGCCT